>NZ_JBCEWQ010000043.1:0-54443 GCF_038448545.1 Streptomyces sp. CLV115 | reverse complement strand
GGGCGGGGGTGTGCGATGCGGGTCGAGCATCCAGAGCTGGGCGGCGCGCAGGGCGTCGGGCGGGGCCAGGCCCCGGGCGGTGAGGTGGTGGTGGAAGACCGCCATCATCACCGAGGTCGGGCCGTCGCGCACCGCCCAGCGTGAGCCCACGACATCGGCGGCCCCGCCCGTGACCAGTGCGGTGGCGAGGGTCAGTGCCTCGTCGTGGTGGCCGGCGCTCAGGTCGGTCTCGCAGGCGCTGAGGACGATCAGGGGGCCTGCGGCGCCGGTACCCCGGTCGGCTGAGGCGTCGAGGATGTCGGCGACGGTGAGCCTGCCCGCGTCGTCTCCGGCACCGGGCGGAACGGCGAGCCGCAGTTCCGAGTCGGTGGGCCTGGGCGCGGCGACGGCGTGGCAGGACAGGTGGACCAGGGAGGCCGGGGTCGTGCCGCCGGGCAGCACGGCGAGCAGGTCCTCCGGTGTGCCCGCGGCGTCCCGCTCCCCGTCCGCCGTGAAGAACTCGCCGTAGCGCAGAGCTCCCGCATAGCAGGCGGAGCGCAGTGCCGCGGTTTCCAGCTCGGCCCAGGGCAAGGTGAGTTCCGGGTCGGCGACGAGCACCTGCGGTCCGGTGGCGGGGGACATCCGGTGCCGGCCGGCAGCCGCCAGGAACTGGACGCCGGAAGGGGCGTAGCTGAGGACCGCCTCCTGGCAGGCGTACCGGTGGCTGTGCTCGCCGAGGCCCCGGATGCGTGCGGCGTGCCACGGGACGACGCCGAGCGGGCCGCACGGGACGAGGACGATCCGTGGCGGCCGGGCCAGGGGCCCCTGGGCCGCGAGCAACGGCCGGACGGCGCCGAGCACCGGTCCCATCACGGCCCGCCAGGCCCAGTCGCACAGCGTGCCCAGCGCCTCCTGCCAGTGCCCTTCGCACGCGGCGAGCTCCACCGGTCCCTGCTCCGGGTCGGTGAGCACCCGGGAGCGTTCCGCCGCCACCTCCAGATAGCGGTCCAGCGGTGGGCTGCCCGACTGGAGCAGCTCCGGCAGCGCGACCGCGGCCGGGGCCGCGCCCGGACGGAGGATCAGCGCACGGCCGGGGAACCCGCCGTCGGCCGTCGGCACCCCGGCCACCAGGTACACCAACGCGTCGGTGCCCGTGGCTGCGAGGCCCGCTGACAGTTCGGCCGGGCCGGTGGCGCCGAGGAGCGGCCGGGTGCCCGGCCCCTCCGTGGCTCCCCGGACTGCTCCGAGCGCCTTGAGCGCCTTGCGCCGCAGACCGCTGGGGATCGGCGGGGTGCCGTCGGGGACCTGCGGCACACGCACTCGGGGGGCCGTCGCCGTGGTGGGGCGGATCGGGTGTGCGAAGATCTGGGCCCGCCACTGCCGGGCGAGTCCGGGGTGGCCCGCGGCATCGAGCAGTGCCGGGATGCCCCGGGTGGCGGCGGCCGACTGCAGCACCAGGGCACGGCCCCGCTCCAGGTCGGCCACCGCGTCCGCCGGCCGGCCGACGAGGAAGGCGATGAACGCGAGGCGCCGCGACAGCACGGCCCCGTTGAGCGCCGCGGACAGGCCGTGGTCGGCGCCGGACTGGAGCAGGACGTCGGCGGCCAGTTCGCCCAGCGCCTCGCGGAGGACCTCGATGCAGGCCCGCTGGTCGGCGGCGCGGTGCGGGCCGCCGCGCGCGGCGCGCATGAGATGGGCCTCGGCCAGCTTCGTCAGGACGTCCACACGGTGTGCCTTGCCACGCCCTTCGGTGATCAGCACGCGGACACGGGTCAACTCGGTGATGGCTTCGTCCAGCCGTTCCCCGGGCCCCTCTCCCCGCACCACGTCGAACAGCATCCGCAGGCCGAGAGCGCCTCGTCGGTCGTACTCCTGGTCGTGGTAGAGCTGGGGATCGCCGAGGTCGCGGCGGAACTCGGAGATCGCGCGATACAGGATCTCCGGCTCGGCCGCCTCGGGCTGCGCGGGTTCGAGGGCACCCTCGGGTAGGGCAGGCGGCAGGAGGGCGTCCAGCTCGGTGATCCGTTCTTCCAGTGCCCCGCGACGGTCGCTGCCCGGCGGCAGGGCCGCGCACCGGACCCGCAGTTCCTCGCCCATGCGGGGCAGTTCCCCGTGGTCCCCGGTGCGCCGGGCGTGGCTCAGCTCGGCTCCGGCGGCGGAGAGCGCGAGGTCGAGGACGAACGGCGCGTCGGGCGGCACCGAGCCGTCACGCTCCAGTGCGGCGCGCAGTTCGCGCAGGGTGCTCAGGGCGACGTCGGCGTCGTGGAAGCTGCCTCCGTGCACTGCGGCCTGCTCCAGGACATCGACCAGGTCCGCCTGCAGGGAAACGCCCCACCACGAGCCGTCGGGGCTCGCGTCGATGGCCTCCCTGAGCAGCGCGGCGGCGTCGTCCAGATAGCCGGGGTCGCCGGTGCGGTAGGCGAGGATCCGGTCCAGATGTACGGCCAGCTTCCGTTCGCGGATGCCGGTGTGCGCGACGAAGTCCCTTACGTGGGTGGTGAGATACGGGAGGACGCCGGGGTCGACGGTCAGGGCGATCGGCCAGTCGGCCAGTCGGTCCGTGCTGTCGTCGTCCGGATCGGGCGTGGGCCGTTCCACCTCGGAGAAATCGGCCGGCTCGTCGGTCAGGATCTCCCATTGGAGCAGCAGGTAGGCGTGGAGCCTGGCCAGCCGGGCTCGCTGCGGCGTGTCCGGCGGCACTGCGCGCAGACTCCTCAGGGCGAGGTCGGCGGCCCGTTGTACGCCGTCGGCGCCTGCCGCGCGGCAGGCGCCCGCCCGGCGCACCAGCCGCGCCGCCTCGGGGTCGAGGGTCGGGTATCCGGGCTCGGGGTCACCGCCCTGCCCGGAGGGGAACTCGGCGATCAGCCATACGAGTACACGGGTGAACCGCGCCGTGCTGATCGAGCCGGCCAGCTCCACCAGTCCTCGTACGGCGTCCAGGAGTTGGCTCTGTGCCGAGGAGGCCGCGTCGGAATCACCGGGGGCCGCCGGGGCGTGGTCCGCCCCGGCGGTGGAACGGTCGGTCGCGGACCGGGCGGACCCGGGCGCGAGCATCTGCTCGATGATCTCCCGGTTGCTCTCCGTCTGCCGACGGAACTCCTCGTCGCCCGGCGCCTCGGCGATCCGGCCGATCACCTCCCGTGCTTCGGTGAGGTCGCGGCGCAGTGCCTCCGTGAGCACGCGCCCGTCGGCCACGTCGAGCAGTGCGTTCTGCAGGGCGTAGCGGCTGCCGTCGGCCCGGGGCAGAGCCCAGGGTGTGAGCAGGAAGATCAGCACCATGCGGGACAGCACCGCGAGCGGGGCGTCGGTGGGTCCGTGACGGTCCACCCAACGCAGGCGCCGCAGCGCCTCGGCCCGCTCGCCGGAGTCGAGCGTCGTGTCGCTCCGTAGCCGACAGCGCGCACCGATCAGGAGTGCCACGTACACGAAGACATCGGAGAACTCCTCCTCGTTCTGAATCAACTCTCTTTCCAGAGAGATGAGTTCGTCGATCGCTGCTCCCAGTCGCGCCTCGTCCTTCCAGTCCTCGCCCTCCATCAGCCGCCCCGCGGCACGGACCGCCCCGGCTGCCCGACCGCGCAGTTCCTCAGTCATCGACTTCCTCCCTCAAGCCCCCACCCGGCGATACGCTGACGGTCGGTACAGCCCGGGTCCGTCGAGCGGCGGACCCGCCGAGCACTCCGGGAAGGGGCACCGTGCACGACGCCAGGACGAGGATCGCTGACGCACTGACGGATTCCGGGCGTTGCGAGCGGGAGACGGCGCTCCTGGTGCTGGGGCACGCCGTGCGTTGGGCCGCCTGCACACTTGGCGGGACCGGCACGCCGTGCGCCGCCGAGGACATCGACGGGGCCGACGCCCTGACCGCCCTGTACGCGTTGGACGACGCGCTGGCCGGCACCCATGACCTCGCCGACGCGCTGCCCGCACTGCTCCGGGCCGCCCGGGCGGGCGAGCGGCTGGGGCGTGACGTCCAGGAGCTGATGGCCGAACTCACCTCGCTGGCCGGCCGGATCGCGGTGGAACGCACCGCCCTCGACGAGTTCCTGGCGCGCGAGGCCGAGCTGCGGCAACGTCTCGCGGAGCACGAAGAGCTGCGCCACGAGGTCGACGAACTGCGGCGGCTCGAAGCGCTCGTGGCGGAGCTGGACGACGTACGGGAGCAGCGCGCGGCGATCGACGGACGGCTGCAGGAGCTGCGCGGCCAGGAACCGGACGCGGCCGACGAGGAGTTGCGCACCGCCGCCGACTCCTTGCTGCGCCTCACCGAGCAGCAGCTCTCGGCACTCGCCCCACGGACCCGGCAGTCCCTGCAGCAGGTGGCCGCGGCACAGCGAGAGCTGGAGGACACCCGGCGCAGCATGAGTGAGAGCACGCAGGAGCTCTCCTCCTTGCGGGAGACGTTGGAGAGCGTCCGGGCCGAGTACAGCACGGTGCTCGCGTCGCTGACCCGCCATGCCAGGGCCGACCGGGAGCTGGCGAACGCCCTGCACGAGGCCGCGGACGGCGACGGCGAAGCGCGGGCACCGGGATTGACCCCGGCCGAGGTGGCGGTGCTCACCGAGACCGTCGAGCGGCGGCTCGCCGAGGCGGACCGCGCGCTTCGCCGCGCCCTCGTGGACCGGGGCGGCCCCGACGCCGACGGCCGGCAAAAGATCACCAGCGGTCCGGCCTGAGGAGGGACCGCCCGGCCTGCGACCAAGCCGCGGGCCCGTATCACCCGGAACGCCCCGGGGGTTCCCCGTCGTCCCGCCCCTGCGCCGGTTCCGGTACGTCCTCGGGCAGGAACTCCGGGCCCTTGTCCCCGGCGCCCCAGCGCGCCGCCTTCAGAGCCTCCATGATCTCCATCAGCCGGCGTACCTCACGGGCGTTGCCGAACGAGTGCGGGTCGGCCCTCCGGGTCTCCTCCAGCCACCGGCGGGCACGTTCCTCGGTCCCGGGGCCGAGTACGTAGCCGCCCGCCACGGCCGAGCGGCGCAGGATCTCCCCGAGGTCGTCCAGGGAGAACTCGGGGAACGGCACCTTCGTGGTGAACCTCGACCGCATTCCCGCGTTGAAGTCGAGCAGTTCCTCCATCTCCCGGGGGTACCCGGCGGCGATGACGACGAGTTGGCCCCGCCGGTGCTCCATCTCCCGGAGCAGGGTGTCCACCGCCTCCGCGCCGAAGCCTCCGCTCCCGCGAGTGTCCCGGACCAGGCTGTACGCCTCGTCGATGAACAGCACCCCGCCCAGCGCCCGCTCGACCGCGTCACGGACCCTGGGCGCGGTCTGCCCGATGTACTGGCCGACGAGGTCGGCGCGGGTCACCTCCACCACATGGCCCTTGCGCAGCAGCCCGAGTGCGCGGAACAGCTCCCCGACCAGCCGTGCCACCGTGGTCTTCCCGGTGCCCGGCGGCCCCGCGAACAGCAGATGCGGCGGGTCGAAGGTCGCGGCGCCCCGCTCCTGGCGCATCCTCAGCCGCTGGGCCAGGCCCGCCAGCTCCGCGCAGACCGGCCCGAGGCCGACGTACCGGTCGAAGGAGGCGAGGAGTTCCGCCGGGTCCGGTGCCGGCCGGGGCAGGTGCTCGCGGTAGGTCTCCGGGATGTCGGCTCCGACGACGGGCTGTTCCACGTCCCGCCCCACGCGTACGGACCACCGGGAGCGGACCGCGTCGGCGAGGGTCCGCATCTCCCGGACGTTCCCGAATGCGGCGTCGCGGCCCCGGTGCATGCTCTCCACGATCTGCCGCAGCGCCGCCGCCGCGTCCTCCTCGACGGTCAGGCCGCCCTCTTCCAGGCGGTTCATGAGGGTCGTGTGCAGGGTGCCGGGGTCGTAGTCGGGGAAGGTGACGATGTTGGTCTCGGGGAAGCGGCTCCTCAGACCCGGGTTGGCGTCGAGGAACTGGTTCATCTTGTCCGGGTAGCCGGCCACGACGACCACCAGTTGCCCGCGGTCGTCCTCCATGCGTTTCAGGAGCGCCTGGACCGCCTCGTCGCCGAAGCCGTCCCGTTGGTCGCTGAGCCCGTAGGCCTCGTCGATGAACAGCACTCCGCCCAGGGCCCGGTCGACCACCGCGTCGGTGCGCTGCGCGGTCTGTCCGATGTAGCCGGCGATTAGGTCGCTGACCTTGGCCTCCACGCAGTGGCCCCGGTCCAGCACGCCGACGTCCCGGTACATCTCCCCCACCAGTCGGGCCACGGTGGTCTTGCCCGTGCCGGGGTTGCCCGTGAACACCAGGTGCCGGGACGGTGGTTCGCCGTGCTGCGGCCGGCCGCGGGCCCGGAGTTCCTCGCTCGTCGCCAGCTCCGCGCGCAGGTCCTCGAAGCGGCGTACGAGCTCCTGCGTACCGGGCATCGCGGCCAGCCGCTCCCAGGGGGAGCGGTCGTCGGTGACGCTGCCGCCCAGCCAGGTCCGGACCGATTCCCGGTCCAACACGCGGCCGGAGGCGCGGAGTTGTTCGAGGCGCTCCCGCCAGACGCGGGCGGTCTCGGGCTGACCGGCCATCGCCCGGACCACCCGGTCCAGATCCTGCCACTCGACCGGCAGTCCCTTGCGCAGCCGTACCGAGTGCACCAGCCGCTCCAGTTCCGGCCCCCGGGGAAGCCCGATCCGGTGCGTGCCGCCGCGGGCGGGCTCGTCGCGTCGTTCGGCGACGAAGGTCTCCAGCTGCGGGCAGCGGCCCAGCCCTTCCAGGAACGCGGCCACCTGGCTCAGGGAGGATCTGTTGAACACGAGGATCCACTGATTGCCCTCGACGCCCTCGGCCGCCCATTCGGCCAGGGCTCCGGCGAGCTGGCGCGGGGCCTGGTTGTGCAGCAGGAACTCGTCCGCGTGCGGGAACACCACCGCGGTTCGGTGTTCGGTGCCGCGGAGATACCCGATGAGCGTCATCACGCCGAACGGGTCGGCGATCCCCGACGCGCGGGCGGCGCCCACTCCCGACGCGGTGCTCGGCTCCGGCTCCGCGGCGGGCGCGGTGGCCAGGAGCTGGGCACCGCCGAGCGGGCCGCGCAGACCGGCGTGGCGCATGCCGCCCGTGCGGGTCCGGCCGTCCGGCCCGGAGGCGCGGCGGGCGGGGCGGCGGGACCGTTCCCAGGACTCCTTGTCGCGGAAGTAGACCGGGTCGTGCAGGGTGCTGAACACGATCCGCTCGAACCCTTCGGAGCGCAGCATGCGCCAGAGTTCCTGTTCCATGGAGCGGACCTGTCCGGTGCCGTCGACGAAGACGTCGCCCACGCCCGGCCCGTAGAACACCGTGAAGGGCTCCCCGGTGCGGACGGCCTCCGGGGCGAGCCGCTCCGTGTCCGGTGGGCGCCCGGGGACGGAGGTCCCTTTCGTCAGGCTCCCGCTCATGTGCCCGCCCCGGGCCGGCCGGCCCGGCCCCCGGGCTCTGCGGGGCCCGGGATCCGGGTGTCCCGGGGAATGACCGTCGGCTCCGAGGGTTCCAGGCCCATCGGCACGCCCTGGTCCCGCAGCGCCCGGTGCACCGCGTCGGCCCGGCTGCGGAGTTCGGCCTCCGCCGTGACGTCGTGGTCGCTCGACTCCACGCGGATCACGCACTGGTCCGAGTCCTTGTCCTCCTGGACGATCTCGACCCTGATCTCGTTGCCGTTGGCCGCGTTGCGCAGCCGGGCGTGGAACGCTCCCCGTTCGTCGCCGTCGGCGTAGCCGGACTCCTCCTCCACCAGGTCGTAGTAGGCGACCTCGGCGAGGGTGTGGGCCACGACATCCGCGAGGTTGACCCGCATCTGCGAGGTGAGCTGGCGCATCCCGGCCCGCTCCACCACCTGGCCCAGGCCCCGTTCGAGCCGGGGCGCCTCCTCGTCGCGCAGCACACGCAGGTCCTGTACGCCGGTGTGCGGGTCGCGGGCGCGGGAGAGTGCCTCGGCGGTCTCGTGCAGCACCTGGTCGAACTCGCCCTCGGACCAGTGCACGACGTCCAGCGTGCAGTCCGCTACCGGCCGGGCGTCGGGGCCGACGACGGGGCGGTGCCGGTTGTCCTCCGCAAGGGCCTCCACCTGCACCAGGGCCTCCACGGCCTCCTTCTGGGCCAGGCAGCGCTCGAACTCCCGCTGCTCGATGTCCACCCGCAGGTCGCTCAGCTCGTGGAAGGTCTCCTGTGCGACGGCGAGCGCGGCGTCGAAGCGGCCCTCGCCCGCGGTCGCGTCGGCCGTGGCGATCCGCCGGCGCAGCCGGTCGAGGCGGCCGGGGGCGTACCGGTCGTGGGGCAGTTCCCCGTCGATGAGGTCGGCCATGGTGCGGGCATCGGCGAGCCAGGCGCGTACGGTGTCCTCGGCGCGGGCCCGGTCGGCCTTGAACGCGTCGATCTCCTGGGCCAGGCGGGCGGTCTCGGCCCGCCGCTCGGCGCGCTCCGCCGCGAGGGCGCGCTCGGCCTCCCGGCGCTGCTCGTCGAGGCGCTGCCGGGTGTTCTCCTCGATGCGGCCCGCCGTCTCGCGCAGGTCCTGGTGCAGGCGTTGGGCCTGGTCGCGCAGCTTGCGGTTGGTGTCGGCCTCGATCTGCCGGGTCCGGTCGCTGAGCCGGTCGATCGCGGCGTCCTGGCGGCGCTGCCGGGCCTGCACCGTGGCGAACGCCCGGTCGACGTCGGCCCTGGTCTGCTTCCGCACATCGGCGACCAGGCGCGGGATGTCCCGTTTGACGGACTGGAGCTGTCGCGCCTTGCGCTGCAGGCGGTGCCACTCCGCCTCGTCGATCTGAATCCTCTTCCTGCCGCTCATGACCGTCCCTTCTGCTGTGGAATGGCGTCCGGACCCGCGCCGGAGCCGTGGGGGTGTGCTCCCGGGGTCCGGGCGCGGACCGTGTCGACCGCTCGCTCGAAGGCGGCGGGGAAGTCTCGCGGAGGCACCCCGATGACCAGGGCCTCCCGGCCGTCGAGGGCGATCTCGACGTCCCGCGCCCGGCCCTCGAAGTCGTAGCCGCTGTCCACGAGGCGCGGGGTGAGGTGGTGCACCCGCTGGTTGCTGCTGCCGCGCAGGCCGCGCCCGTCGTTCAGGGCCGCCACGTACGTGCCGTCGATCAGTACGTCGACGGCGGCGAGCAGCTCGGGCACGTCCGGGGACGGGGGCCGGGTGCGCAGCCGCTCCAGTCGGTGTCCGGTGAAGCAGACCACGGACACGTCCCTGATCTGCCGGGCCCGCCGGACGAGTCGGGCCAGTCCCGCGGCCTGACTCATCGGTTCGCCGCCCGAGAGGGTCAGCCCGGTGACCCGGGGGTCCGCGAGCAGTTCGGCCGCGAGGTCGTCGGGGTGCGCCGGGCGTGCGGGGCGTTCGGGGATCCACTCCGGCGCGAGGCAGCCGGCGCAGTGGAACGGGCAGCCCTGCACCCACACCACGGAGCGCACGCCGGGACCGAGGGTGCGGGTGCCGACGCGGGTGGCCGCCACATTCAGCGGCTGCTGCGCCGTCATCGGGCCCCCTCGGCGCTCGGCCGGGCGGTGCCCGGTGCGGGTGCCGGGCCGCTGTCCGGACGGTGTGTGAAGGCCAGCCCGCCGACCACGGCCCGGGCGCCCGGTGCGCAGACCACCCGGTCCGGTCGGCCGGTCGCGCCGTCCGGGACGTACCGGATCATCAGGTCCGTCCCGGGCCCGTCGGCGGTACGGCGGCGGCGTCCGTGCACCGTGCCGCGTCCGCCCTCACGCGGCTGGAACACCACCCGCCTCCCGGAGAGCGCGATCCGGCCGGGAACACCTCCCTCGAACACCGGGACCACGACCAGCACCCCGGACAGGACCGGGCGGTTGACGCTCCGCCAGCGCAGCCAGCCGAGCACCGGGACCGCGAGGAGTACCAGCAGGATCCCCGGCAGCAGGAGGGCGGAGCCGATGTCCGCGCGTACGGTCAGCGGTTCTCCCCCGACCGCGACCGCCTCGGGCACCTTCAGGTCCGCGTCGGGCGCGAGGGCCCGCTGCCACGGGGACGTCACCTGCCCGGACACCCGCAGCACGGCCGAGGCTTCCTCGGTGTGCCGGTAGGGCAGGCCGCTTCCGTCCGGTCCGCCCGTGAGGCGCACGGCGTACGTCCTGGACTCGCCGGGGCCCAGGGTCAGCCGCGCCGGCAGACCGCTGATGCCGAGCGGGGCCCCGGTCGCGGAGAGCCGTGCGTCGCTCACGGTCAGCGGCAGGTGCCGGGCGGCCGACCGGAAGGTGACGGAGGCGGCCGCGGAGCCGGTGGTGAGATCGCGGGGGCCGGTCCGCTTCCAGGACGCGGTGACGCCCTTGCCCCGGTCCTCGGCGAGCAGTCGCGCCGCCGACCGGGCCCGGGTGCTGTCCCCGGCCCGCTGGAGGTAGGAACCCAGGTCCTGGATGCTTCCCGGGCGCAGGACGAGCGTGTTGTCGACGACGTCCCCGAGCCGTTCGGCACCGCTCGCGCCGGTTGCCAACGGAAGTGCGTATCCGGCGAGTTCGGTGCGCGCGCCGATGGCTTCGGCGCGTTTTCGCAGCGCCTTCCAGGGGGTGCCGGAGGACTTGGGGTAGCCGGACCCGCGCGGCGGCTGGTGGCGGCCGTCGGTGAGCATGACCACGGAGGCGACGCTCGCGGCGTCGGTCCGCTCCAGCTCGCGCAGGGCCTGGTCGAGGGCGGCACCGATGTCGGTGCCGCCGTCCGGGTCGGGAGCCTGGGGCAGCCGGGCGACGATCTTCGCGGGGTCACCGGCCGAGCCGATGTAGCGCGCCTCGGGACGGTCGTCGAAGGTGATGAGGGCGACGTGGTCGGCGCGGGTCAGACCGCCGAGGAAGGTGCGCAGGGTCGAACGGACCGTGTCGTAGCGGCCCTTGGCCTTCATCGAGCCGGAGGTGTCGACCAGGATGACGTAGTCCACGGGCTGGTCGGCGACGCCGAGTTCCCGGTAGATCTCTTCCCTGCTGGGCCCCTCGGCTGCGGTCGCCGGAACGGTGGCCGCAGTCAGGGCGGCCAGCAGGACGGCTCCCACGGCCGCCGCACGCCGCAGCGTGGTGGTGGCACGTGGTGACCGGGTGGTTCGCTTCACGGACGGGCTCCCTGGGTGTCGGGCGGACGGGCGGACGTAGCGGGCCAGGGGTCACCCCCCGGGCGGAGGCTGGGAGAAGGGCTGCCCCGGGCCGGCCCCGGGGACGTCGACCGGCAGCACACCCAACGGGAACTCCTCGGGCGGGAGTCCGCCCCCCGGCGGGTGTGCACCGGCCCGGCCCCGGCCGATCGGCTGGAGCACGAGGTGCGCGGCCCCATCGGCAGTGACCCGCATCCCGACGTGGAAGCGCTCCTCGGCCACCGCGGGGACCGTCACGACAGCCGCGGGTACGCCGTTCTCCGCCCCGGACCTGCGGACCAGCAGCCGGACCGCGCGTGCGCCGCTCCCCCCGGCCGTCGCGGTCCCGAACCGCACCCGCTCCCCGTCGGTCTCGGCGAACACGGTGGCTCCGCCCGGAATCAGCGTGCCCGGCGGACTGATCATCAGTTCGCCGTCCTGGGGCCGTCCGTGCACGGTGCGGTGGACGCGCACGGCGACCGCGTGCGGGTACCGGTCGGCCGCGTCGATGCTTCCCGCGGCCACCAGCGCTGCTCCCAGCACCGCGGCCAGCGCGGGATCGGTGCCCTCCGGCAGCGGCACCGGGGGGCCCAGACGGTCCGCGAGGTGCCGTGCCACTGTTCCCGACCGGGCCGCGCCGCCCACCGCGACCACGGGTGTACGGTCCGGGCCGGTGCGGGCGACCGCGAGGGCCCGGTCGAGGCCCTCCGTGAGCCGGGCGAGGGCCCGGTGCACGACACCGGCGGTGATCTCCCGGCCCGCCACCTCATGGACCACGGTGTCCGCGGACCGCTCGGCGCGGTCCGGGCGTGCCGCCATCCGGTCGAGGGCGACCTCGGTGCGCCGGGTGTTCTGCGCCCTGGCCAGATCGAGTCGGCGCAGTACGTCCGGGTCGTCGACGGCAAGGCCCGCCCCGTCGAGCACCGCCCTGTCGAACGCGGCACCGTAGCCGTCGGGCTCCGGCCGGTGCCGGGTCACCCGGGAGACGGTCACGGTCCCGCCGACGGGCGCGCACCGCGCGATGTCGATGCCGGCCGCGCCCAGGTCGCACACCAGCACCGGCGACACGGGCGGACCGCCCGTGTGCCGCAGCAGGGCCAGCACCGCGTGCGGGGCGCCGACGAGCCGGGGCGGCGGGCCACCGAAGTCCGGGGCGGAGTGCGCCTGTTCGTCGTGCGGGACGACCAGAACCAGCCGTCCCGGCGTGCCGCAGTGATCGCGGTACGCGGCGTACGCCACGCCGAGGGCGGCGTCCCGGTCGCCGCGTACCCCGGCCGGGGTGGGCAGGCCCTCGCCCGGCACCGCGCCGGGCAGGTCGACCAGCCGTGGCGTCCCGTCCGCGTCGACCCGCGCCACCCGGAGGAAGCGCGAGCCCGCGTCGACGGCGACGGCGGGTTCGGCGGGCGCCGTCATCGGCGTTTCCCGGGCACGATCCGCCCCATCTTCCCCAGGACGCCCCGGCGTTCGCCCTCGGCGGCGGGCTCCGCGGCCATCGGCGCGTCGGGGCCGTGCCCCAGCTCCGCCACGATCCTGTCGTGCCGGGCCCTCTGTTGCCGGCTGTGCTCGGTCAGCAGCACACGCAGCCCCGCGTACCGGTCGTCCCGCACCAGGGCCCGGTACAGCCGGAGGCCAGGCAGGTCCGCCGCGAGTTCGTCCATGAAACGGGTGACCTGCTCCAGACCGTACGGCCCTCGCGCCACGGTCCATCCGGCGACGGTGTCGAGGAGCTGCACCGGCAGCCGCAGCGGCGCGCCCGCGGCCAGCAGCAGACGGGCCAGCCGCTCGTACGACGCGTGGTCGTTGACCGCCCTGCGGAACTCGTGGACGGGCCGCAGCCAGGCCATGTCGTACCGCTGCGACACCTGCTCCATGAGGTACGCGGGTACGTCGAGGTCGTTGAGCGGGCGTCCATGTCCGGTGAGCCGCCGGTGCAGCACCTCGCACACCGGCTGCAGAAAGTTCTCCGGCAGTACGATGCCCAGCTGCTCGATCACCCGCCAGCCGCGCTGCCCCGGCGTCCCCGCCAGGAGGGCGTCGACGGCGAGGCGCCGCAGTTCGCCGTCCGAGCCGAGCCGGTTGATCAGTGCGGCGATGTACGCCCGCAGTTCCGAATCGTCGGCGAGCCGTTCCAGGCGGGGCATGCCCGGCGTTCCGGTGCGCGTGGCCGCGCAGAAGAGGTCCGCGTCGGCCGCCACGGCGCCCCGGGCCCGCTCCTCGACCGGCACGAGGCGCGCCACGGCCTCGCCGAGGCCGCGTTCGTTCCGGGCGATCCGCCACAGCCTGGGCCACATCGGTCCGAGGACCTCCGGCCGCCGCCGGAGCCGGGCGATCTCCAGCGTGGTCCGCCAGCCTTCCTCGAAGGCCTCGGCGAAGTCGGCGGCGTCCGTGGCGGTGGTCCCGTCCGGCGGGTCGCCGAGCAGCACGGCCGCGAAGCGCAGCCAGCCGGGGGTGATGTCGGCGGCCAGCTCGGTCCGTGCCCGGCGCACCAGCCGTTCGAGCGGCTTCAGGTCGCGCCGCTTGTTCTTCAGCAGGTACCTGAGCCAGGTCTTGCCGACGGCGGGTTCACGGAACAGGATCCGGTCGGCCCGTTCGGTGCTCCGGCCCCACTGGTCCTCCGCCATGTAGATGAGTGACCCCGCCCAGCCGCCGGTCGGCTCCTGGGCCTCCACCAGGGCGTGGAACAGCTCGTCGAAGGTTCCGGGTCGGCGCAGCTCGACCACGTTGTGGACGAGGCCCAGATATCGCTCGGCCCGTTCGAAGGACCGGGCCGGGTCCCCGGCGGCCAGGACCTCCCCGACGAGAAGGGATCGCAGGCGATCGGACCACTGCTCGGCGAGGAGCGCACCGGCGCGCGCCTGACGGCCGTGCGCGCCGTGGACCAGATAGCCCGTCAGGACGGTGAGCTGCCGGTCGTCGAGAGAGGCGGCCGGGTGCCGGTCGAGGACCCGGGCCACCTCGGTCAGGTCCCCCTCTCCGGAGCGGACCTCCTCGACCACCGTGTCCAGCAGGTCGGCCTCGCGCAGGGCCTTGAGGACGCCGCCCGGGCCGGGTGCGGACGTGGCCGGTTCCGTCGCGGCCAGCAGGTGCCGAACGAGTGGCCGGGTGTCGTCGGTCTTCGCCCGCAGCGCGCGCAGACCCTTCAGATAGCCGCGGGCCGCCGAGCCGCGCGGCTCCTGCGGCGGGGCCCCGCCGAACACCGCCGCGCACTGCCCCGCGCGTGCCGTCGGCGCGAAGAACAGCCGCAGGTCGTGCTGTGCCTCGCCGATCCAGGTCGCGGCGCTGAGCCAGGACCGGCACGCGTACGGCAGGAGCGAGCAGATCGCGTCGAGTGCCCGGACACGGTCGGTGACGTCCGGCAGCGGCCGGCCCGGGCCCGGGGTGATGGCGACCTGCCGGTCGTCCAGCAGCAGCGCGGCGACACCGGACGCCCATGCGAAGCCCAGGTCGTCGACGACGGCGGCGAGTTCATCGGCCGACGTGTTCGGCACGCCGACCTCGGTCGGGGCGTCGTCGTCCGGTGGGGCCGGTGGCTCCGCAGGCAGGGCGCGGTCGATGCCGGACCAGGTCAGGGCGGAGCGGGAGACGTCCGGCCAGTCGAACAGGGTCAGCCGCCAGGTGTAGCTGGGGGCGCCGGTGCCGTCGGCCGTCCCGTCCCACATCGTGTCCACGCAGGCGCAGACGGGGGCGGGATGGGTGTCCGACGCGCCGAGGAACACCCGCCAGGGCAGGGCGCCGTCGGGGTCGTTGCCCTCGGGCGCGCCGGTGGCGGCCGCCCGCCAGAGGTAGGTGTCGGCCCGATTGCCGGGGAGGCTGCTGCGCAGCACCTTGTACCCCATGGTCCGCCCCGGATATTTGCCGAGCACCGCCCGGTGCGCGGTCAGTTGTTCCTCCCCGAGGCTCCGGTTCACCGCCGCTTTCCCCCGAGTCGGCCGCCCAGGCCGCGCTCGCGGCCCCGGTCCCGGTAGATGCGTTCCTCCAGGTCGATCAGTGGTTCGAGGACGTTGATCGGCTCCGGGGAGGTACGCAGACGCGACATCCCGTCCACCTCGACCGGCTGGACGTAGTCCCGGTAGTCGAAGACGTGCTGTGGAGTGAGCCGGAAGCCCACGGCGGAGGTCGCGTAGTACGCGATGCGGCGCCGGTCGAAGTAGGCGTGCAGGGCGTCCCGCACCAGACGTGCGTTGGCTCCGCGGAAGTCGTCGCACATCCACTGGAAGAACTTCTCGCCCTGCTCCGCCGGCACCCGGGGCAGTTGCGCGCCCACGGTGTCCTGGGTGACCCAGCCCGCTTCCACCGCGGGCCGGAAGATGTCCGGGTGGTCGAACTTCGCGACGCAGACGGCCACGTGGTGCGGCAGCCGTCCGTCGACGAGCCCCTGGCGGTTGCGGACCTGCGCGGTGAGCCGGGTCAGGGTCGACTGGAGGAAGTTGAAGCTCTCGGTCGCCGTCTCGGCGTCACCGAGCGGGTCGAAGAGATAGATCAGCCCGTGGGAGCGGGCGAGCTGGCCGACGAGCTGGGCCTGTTGGGGATGGCCGTCGCCGAAGACCTCCCCGGCTGCGTCCTGGATGTCGAGGACGAAGCTGGGCCGCCGGCCGCTGATCCCCAGCTTCCCCTTCCGCTTGGGCCCCTGGATGGACCAGGCCATCTCACGGACGCCCATGGTGGCCTCGGGGAAGGCCCGTTGCCGGGTCAGCAGGTCCATGCCCCGGCTGAGGAACGCGCCGGCCTCCGCCGTCATGCCGCTGATGTTCCAGCCGCCGTCGTGGTACCGCTGGTGCTGCATGGCGGCGAGGGGCAGTGCGGTCAGGTAGGTCGTCTTGCCCGAACGCGGCGCGCCCCACAGCCCTATGCGGATGCGATCCGCGTCCGGGCCGCCGGACGGGATGCGCTCGGGCGTCGAGTTCGGCACGGTGTCCGGTACGGCCGGCACCGGTACGGGCCCGGGGCCGTCGCCGGTGGGTGTGTTCCCCTGGCTGCCGGCGCCGTCCCGCGGCGCGCCGTCCGGCTCGTTCCTGTTCGGGTCGTGCCCGTTCAGGCCGTTTCCGGTCGGCTCGTTCCTGTTCGGCTCGTTCCTGTTCGGGTCGTAGAGATCGTCCATGGGCTCTCCTCGTGCTGGGGCCACGTCGTGCGGTGGTGTCACATGAGCGGGGCGGCGAAGGCGAACGGGCATTCCGGGCCTTCTTGCCGCCAGGGCGGGTCGAGGGCCCGGACCGCGTCCTGGGCCGAGTCGGTCCCCGGACGGAGCACCCCGTCGGCGCCGAGGGCCCGCCAGGCCTCGGCCGCGTAGCGCCTGGCCTGTCTGCCCGCCGCGTCGGGCGGCGGCGGTCCGGTCGCGGGGTCCGCCCGGGCCAGTACGCGAAAGCCGTCCGTCTTCAGCCGGGCGAGCGCCGCCCGCCAGTCCGTGCCGTGGGGGCAGGCGCGTACGACCCCGTGCTGACGGGACGGGGCGGGTGGCCGGCGGCCGACGATCAGGAGGACGCGGCACGCCTTGGCCGTGCCGGAGTGCACGGCGGGCAGCGAGGCCACCGCGTGCAGCGCGTCCTCCAGGGACGACACGGTGTCCTGCCTCCGCAGCGCCGGCGCCCAGTCGGCCAGCGCCCGGGGCAGCTCGGCGGGCGGGCGGGCGACGACCGGGGCCCGCAGCAGCGTGCCCTCCTTGGCCCAGGTGCTCTCGTAGTCCGCGTGGTCGTAGTGGCCGACGGCTCCGACCCGGACGGCGCCGCCGGCGCGGTCCCGGCGGGCCAGAAGGGCGGCGACGTCGCGTACGAAGGCGAGGCGTTCCTCGGTCTCGGCCAGGTCGGCACCGCTGAGTTCGACGGTGAACAGCAGATCGAGGCGGGGCGGGCGCACCATCCGGCGGGGCAGACCGGACAGCAGTCGGGGCACATCGACGAAGGTCTGCTCGGGCGGCCGCTCACTCGCGGGGGCGAGGAGGTCCACCTCGCCGGGGCCGCGCAGCACGAAGGTGAGCCGTGCCGGTTCCAGTGCCCCGACCTTGAGCCGGTGCACGGTCACGGTCGGCGCGCCGTTGCCGTCGGCGGCCGGGGTGCCGGCGAGGACCGGCAGGTGAAGAGGGGTACTGCCGGTGGCTCCGCCGTACACGGTGACCTCGGCGGTCGCGGTCTCGCCCGGGGCCAGCCGGGAGCCCGCGGGAAAGAGCACATGGCTGTGCGGGCGCACGGCGCCGGTGTCCCGGTCGGCGCGGGCCAGCAGCAGGGTGTGATCGGCGAGGAGCGGCAGCGTACGCAGGAGCCGCCGCACCCGGTCGGCGGCGACGCGGCGGGCGGGCGCTTCCCCCGGGTGTGCCGGTTCCGCCGGCGCGGTGCGCTCCGCGGGCAGTTCGAGGCGCACGGCGTGGTCCCGGGCCACGACGGCGGCCGCGCGCCGCAGCAGCTCCCAGCCGGGCGCCGGGCGCAGCAGCACGGCCGCGGCCCCCGGGTCGGCCGGCAGGCTCAGGGTGAGCCATCCCCGTACGGCGTCGTCGAACGCCCGGCGGTCCACGGGCGGGATGGTCCCGTTGCCGCCCGCCAGCTGGAAGCGGCACAGAGCGGCGTCGGCGTCGAGGGCGGGCACGACCGTGCGCCAGGGCGTGCTGTCCGCGTCGCGGAGGACCGGGATTCCGGCTTCGGTGAAGGTCACCCGGGTCAGATGGAGCCCGTCGGGCGCGCACTCCACGAACGAGAGTTCCGCGCGGCTGTGCCGGAGCTCGTCGAGCGGTGCGCCGGGTCCGGCCGCGGGAAGGTCGTCGGGGGCGCTCCGGCCGCCGGGGAGTACGCCTCCGGGCCGCCTCGCCTCGTCCCCCTGCGGCGGACCGCCCCTGATGACTGCGGCGAGGCACGGGGGATCGCCCGTGCCGGGTGCGGCGAGTGCCGCCGCGCGCAGGTCCCAGGTGCGTTCCGCCGCCCGGAGGGCGGTCTCGGCGGCCGCCAGGTCCGCTGCCGTCATTTCGCCGAGCACCGGGTCGTCGTGGAGGCGCCAGCCGCAGACCTCGCAGACGTCGCGCCGGTCCTCCGGAGTCGCGCACACCGGACAGGCATCAAGCACACCACAGCCCCCCGTAGTCCGTCCGTGCCCCGGCTCGCCGTGACGGTCCGGGCGCTGCCGAGGCCACGCGCCGGTGGCCGCCGTGATCACCCAACCCCCTTGCAGAGGAGGAATGATGATTCCACGTCAGATTTGCGTACGGGTGAGTTCCATGAACCGCGGACAGAACTCGCCGGAGACTCCATCAGCCGGCCACGACCGGAACGATCCCATCCGTTCCTGGTCGGCGGCACCCCGCGCACACCTGTCCGCCGGCCACGCCGCCCGTGCGGCCCCGCGCCGCCGGCACGGCACCCCTCGATACCGGTGCGAACGACCGGACGCCACACCGTCAACCCGCTCATCGACCCGCTCACCACCCCGTCGCTCATCGACCGGTGCCGTTGGGCGGAGCCACGACCGTGCGCGTCCCTACGGCGATTCCGGCGACATGAATGCGCCACGCCGCTCTCGCCTCGCCATCTGCCGGGCGGAGGGGCTCAGTTACATTCCAACGGGTCGGCCGGTCGCGGACCGGGCACGTTACGGGCGGATCCTGGACCCGATCCGCGCCACCAGGGCAGCCGCCTGCGGCGTACGCACCACGAAGTGGACGTCCCAGTCCGCGCCGCGCGCCAGCTCCGCCTCCACGGCGGCCCACACGGCGCCCAGACTGACGTGGTACGGCAACCCGCCGCGGCCCGAGCCGAGCAGGGGGAAGCACACCGACCGCAACGGCGGGACGGTCTGCCCGGACTCCTCGGCCAGCACCGCGAAGGTCCGCGACACCGCCGTCGTGACATGGGCGGGCAGCACGTCGTAGTCGTTGGTCCCGGCCCGGGGCACCGCGATCGCGGCGTGGTGGATCCGTCGTACGCCCTGCCCGGCCAGGGCTCCCGAACCGGTGGTGACGACGGTTCCCGGCAGCACGGCGCGCCCCGAGGTGTTGTGCCGGGCCGCCCACTCGCGCAGCCCGTCGTGGACCGGGTCGTCGATGACGTTACCGGTCACCCCCCACACGGTCGCCGCCCGCCGCAGCGACGCGGCGACGGAGGACTTGTACGCCTCGGGCAGCGCGAGGTGGACGTTGATCGGCGAGACCACCACGTCCACGTCCCGCAGCAGGTCAACGGGGTGCATGTGCACGGTGAGGACCACGTGGCGGCTCCCGACGAGCACCCGCACCGTCCGGTGCGTGACGGCACTGCGCTCCCCCTCGCCGCCCGGGGGCACCCCCTCCCCCGCTTCCCGCTCCTCCGGTGCCGTCGCCAGACGCACGACGTGCTCGGCGACCTGCCCCAGGACCATCACCTCGTGGTCCTTGCGGAAGCGTTCGACGCTCACGCCGTACACCGAGGCGGCCCTGGCCCGGCGCGAGGACGCCGGCCAGTCGCGGGTGCCCTGCGCGAGTCCCAGGGTGTACTCGGCGGTGGTGCGGAGCGTGCCCTCGTCCAGGAGCGACACGGCGCGCCGCAGCAGCGACTCGACGGCCGCACCCGGGGTACGGGCTCCCGTCGCGGCCACGGCCGCCGCCGCCTCCAGGTGCGGCAGCGGACGACCGCGCAGCCGGACGAGGCCGATGCGCCGGACTTCCCTGATCTCTTCGAGAGTTGACGCAAGGTCAGGTTGGGGCGATGCCATGCGATCACCATGGCACCGCGTCCCCCTGCGGACAAGCCGGTCCGGGTTCTCGCGGGTGTCACTCCCGTCGCGGCCGTGAAATCTCCGCGCGCAGGGGTTCGAGGTACCGGTTCGCCCGGTCGATGCCCGCGTCGGAGTCGAGCTGCGGGATCCCCGAGGTGGGAACCACGTCCAGCGGTTTGCCGTCGCAGTGCGCGAACCGGTCGTGGAACAGCACCAGGGCGCGCTGCGGCCGGTTGTGCCGGGACTGCCAGATCAGCCCCATGGCCTCGGGTGCCTGCGCCCGGATCTCGCTCGCCCAGCGACGGGCGGACACATAGTTGCGCTCGTCCTCCAGGAGCGTGGACTCCTGGCAGACGGCGGCGAGGTCCTTCGCCTCGATCAGGGAGACCAGGGTCAGCTCGCACCGGGTGCGCAGCACGCTCAGCGTGCGGTGCAGGACGGTGGCGTACGGGATGCGCCGACGCCCGGAGGGCAGTTCGAAGGGGCGGGAGCGCAGCACGCTTTCCGCGAGGGCCGTGGTCGCGGTGTCCCCGAGGTACAGACAGTGGTACGGGTCGAGCTGCGTGCCGTCGAAGCGGCTGCCGTCCTTGAACTCGAAGGGATCCGCCAGTTTCGGATTGAACTCGTCCGGCGCGTAACGGATGTTGTGCACCCGCCACAGCTCGGTCCCGGCCGGGAGCACATGCAGGACGGGCCGCAGCTCCAGCGAGGTCATGGGAAAGATGCCGGTCATCAGTCCCCCTCCACCAGTGCGGTGGCCGCGCCCACCAGTTCCCGGTCGGGCAGCCGGCCCAGGAGCGCCGCGGGTGTCCCGCCCAGCCAGGTGTTCCCGCTGAGCCACCAGGCCGCAGCCCCCCAGGGGTCGATGTCGGCGAGGAGCAGCCGGTTCACCTGGATGACCACCTCGTACGGGCTTCCGCAGCCGTCGGGGAACTGGAACTCCGGGTAGCGTTCGCCGCCCCGGGGGTCGGCGAACCTGATCAGTTCCGGCGGCGCCGCTCCCCCGCACCGGGCGTGTGCCTCGTCCCTGGAGAGGGCGGGGGCACGGAGGATCTCGTCCGAGGTGCCGTCCGGCATGTCCGGTGCCGGCGGCCGTGCGGGCGCCAGCAGTGCCATCAGCGCCTGCGCGCCGATGACCACGGCGGGTTCGGGTGGCGCGGCGACCAGGCGTACGGCGTCCAGGGCGGGACGTACGGGATGGTCGAACGGCAGCGCCAGCAGGGCGAGACGGACACCCTGGCAGGCTCTGCGGAGGGCCGTATCATCGTCGGGTTCCACTGCCGCGAGCGTCTCCAGCCGGGTGAGCAGCAACGCGTACTGCTCGTCGTCGAGCGCCGCGCGGACGGCTGCGTGATGTTCTCCGATCAGTGCGAGCAGCCGGCCCGCCGGGCCCTCACCACTCGTGTTCATCCGGTCCCCCTCCTTCGCGTGTCTTCCTCGTCCCTGCCGGGCCGGGGTGTCCCTGGTGAATGAACGCGGCCCACAGCGGGACGCGGTCCAGGTCGGTTCTCTCCGCCTGGCGCAGCAGCACGTCGCCGAGCGAGCCGGGGTTCTCGCGGCCGGGATCGAGCATCCACAGCTGGGCGGCCCTGAGCGCGTCGACGGGGCTGAGCCCTTCGGCGTTCAGACAGTGGTGGAAGACCGCCATCAGCAGGGCCGCGGTGCCGTCGTCGGCCGCCCACCGGGATCCGACGACGTCCCGTGCGCCGCCCGAGACGAACGCCGTGGTGAGCGTCAGGGCCTCGTCGTGATCGCGGGTGCTCAGATCGGTCCGGCAGGCGCTGAGGACGACCAGCGGGCCGTCTTCGGGTTCCTGTCGGCGTACCGGCCGGTCGAGCAGCCGTGTCACCGTGAGGTCGCCCGGGTCCGTGTCCTCCGCTTCGGCGGGCGGGTCTTCCGCGGGCCCGGCGGCCAGGTGCAGGGCGGAGACGGTGGGCCGGACGCCCGCCGATCCGTGCGAGGCGACGTGCAGCAGAGAGGCGCCGTCGGTGAGGAACCCGAGGACCTCGTCCGGGGTTCCGGGCAGCAGTTCGTCCTCGGGGACCTCGAACATCCCCCCGCACAGCCGGGCCCCCGGGTAGAAGGCGTTCCGCAGGGCCAGGACTTCGACCTCGGCGTACGTCAGGCTCAGGGTGGGATCGGCGAGGAGCACGGGAGCGGCCGCCGGGTTCCGCGGCGCGCGCCGCACGGTGCGCAGGAACTGGCTGCCGGACGCCGCGTAGCTGAACACCGTGGTCCGGCACAGGTAGGCGGGCGAGGCTCGGCCGGGCCCGCGTGCGGCGTGCCAGGGGACGATGCCGAGGCGGCCGCAGGGCACCAGGACGACGCGGAGCGGCTCCTCCGCCCGGTCGTCACCGGGCCTCAGTGCCTCCTCCAGGGCGCCGACGACGGGCCCGAGCACGTCGTGGGCCCAGTCGCACAGCGCCCCCAGGGACTCCTCCCAGCTCCGGGCTGCGGCCGCGTCGCCGGGGACCGCGGCGTCGCGCAGGGCGGTGGCGTCGAGGTAGCGCTCCAACGGGCCGTTCCCGGCGCCCGACAGGAGCGGCAGGACCTTCATGGCGACGCCGCGCTCGGGCGCCACGACGATCGCCACTCCGGCTTCCGCGTCCTCCCCCGGTACGAGATAGACCAGCGCGTCGGCGCCGCTCGCCGCGACCCCGTCCGCGAGGTCGGCCGGCGTGGGTGTGCCGAGCGGTCCGCCCCGCTCGCGGTAGCCGAGGGCTTCGAGGGCGCGGCGGCGCAGGGTGCTCGGGAGTTCGCCGGGCAACCCTTGCTCCCGGGCGTCGCCCGGCCCTCCGTCCGCCCCTGGTGCGACGGCCTCCCGCCAGGCCTCGGCGAGTTCGTGGTGGCCGTCCGCGTCGAGGAGTTCGGGTACGGCGGACGAGGTGGACGCGGCGTGCAGCACCAGGGCCCGTCCCAGTTCGAGCACGGCCACCGCCTCGTGCAGCCGCCCCTGCGACGCCGCCCACAGCGCTGCCTGGATGCCCCGGTTCGCCCCGGCGCGGGCGATGAGAAGTCCGTGTTCCGCACCGGCCTGGAGGAGCACGTCGGCGGCGAGCGCCGTCAGTGCCTCCTCGGCCGCGCCCAGCGCCCTGATGTCCTGGACGTTCTGGTCGCGGACACCGCGCTCGCGGTAGGCCTCGGCCAGCTTCCACAGCGCCTCCGCGGCGATCCGGGGCGCCCTGCCCTCCCGTACGGCGTCCCGGACGCGCTCCAGTTCCTCGATGTACGTGTCCAAGGCAGCCCGGTCCCGGGTGAGTGCGTACCGCAGTCCGGCGGACATGGCGGCGGAGTAGACGTCGTCCGTGGAGGCGTCCGCCGGCGGTGGGACGTGCTCGCCGCCGGGCGGCGTCCCGCCGGAGAGGGCGGCGCGCAGCAGCGCGAAGTCCGGGCCGGTGGGCAGGGACGTCATCTCCGCGATCGGGAAGCCGCTCGTGCGGACACCGGTCATCCCCGCTTCCAGGAAGGCGGTGCCGCGTCGGACCGGTTCCAGGTCTCCGATGACGGCGCCGAGTCGGGTCAGGGCCGCTCCCAGGGTCAGTTCGACGACGAACCGGAGCGGATGTCCCCCGGGGACGGTCCGGGCCAGCTCCTCCGCGTCGTCGACGAGGCCGCGGAGCGTCTCCCCGTCGTCCGCGTCGAGCACCTTGGTGTAGAGCGCCTGCGCCCGTCCGACGACGGCCGGGTCCCGGACCCCGGGAGGCAGCGGGCCGTCGTAGTTCTCGAAGCAGCGGGTGACGGCGTCCACGTGGGCGCGGCCCGCGGACCGATCCTGGATCGTGCCTCCGACTCCGGCGCTGACGTTGAGCAGCAGCGCCATCAGGGCCTCTGTGCCGGGCGTCGGGTCGGGGCCGGGCGGCGGCTCGTCCTGCACGGAACGCAGCTTCCGGAGCATTTCGTTGAACGCCTCGCTGTCACCGTTCCTGAGCGCCTCGTCGAACCCTTGGGTGGTGGCGTTCACCGCGTCCTGGGCGGCGGCGAGACGCCGGATGTCATCGAGGGCGAGCGGGGGTCCGGGCTCCGGGTCAGGGGCGGGCGCGGAGGCGGCTTCGGTCTCCCCTGCGAGCGCGCCCTCGCCCTCCTCCGCGGACGCGGCCGCCTTCTCCTTCAAGGACGCGGCTCCGGTGTCCCGTTCGCCTCCCGCGCCGCCGGCCGCGGCCTTCTCCTCCTCGGGCCCTTCGGGCCCCTCGGCTCCCGGCACCCCGCCGCCGAACATCTGTCCCATCGTCTGCCGCAGCACATCCGCGAAGGGGTCACCGAAGGGCATCAGGTTCGCGAGAACCTCGGTGAAATCCGGCCCTGTACTGGCCGAGAACAGCTCCCGCATCCGCCGGTACTCCGTGAGGAACTCGGACGGCAGCGGCAGTTCCGCGATGTCGTCGGTCAGCTCGTGGATCTCCGTGGCGAAGGACATCACCCCGTCGTACCCGGACCGCGTGACCCAGTCGACGAACGCGGCGAGATCCGGCACGTTCCCCGGCACGCCCGGCTGCGAGCGCATCGGCGTCAGGAGCGTCAGCAGAAACAGCGCCGCCCACCGCCGCTCCTGCGTCTCGACCGCGGCACCGAGCGCCGTGCGGCGGTCCCGCGCGTCCCGCAGGAGCCGTTCCGCCCGTTCCCGGTCCGCATCGGTCCCGCCCCCTGCGGAATGCCGCAGGGCGAGCGCGCCACCGAGCCATACACTCACCGCGCCGCGCAGCACCGGATCGTGGTCCAACAGCCTCACGAGTTGGTCGAGTTCGCCGATCGACCTGTCGTAAGCCGCCGGCGGCACCGCTCGTGCCCCCATGGCCGGGATCAGCTCTCTGACCCTCTCCGCCGCCTCCGCCGACCAGGTACGCAGCCCCTGGATTCCGCCGCTCGCCCGGTCGCTCATCGGCACTTCCTCTCCCTCGGAGTCCGGACCGTCCTCGGCAACAACACCACTATGCCGATCCGTCGGACGCGGGACGGCGGCTTCCCGGGCTTCGACCACGGAACACCCGGGGCACGCCCAGTTCGGCCCGCATCTCCCGGCGCATCTCCCGCAGACGGCGCCAGAGCACGTCGATGCGTTCCTGGACGGCGGCCGTGGAGTCCCCCTCACGCGGCACGCCGCCGTCGAGGCGTCGCACCATCCCGTAGGCCGTGCCCAGTTCGCGGCTGAGGTCGCCCGCGAGGTCGAGGACCCGGTCCGGCACGCGCAGTTGGGCCTCCGCATACACATCGCGGTGCTGGTCGCGCGCCTCGGCCAGCCGTTGCCGTACGGGCGCCGAGTCGTCGCGGTTCAGGGCGTGCACCTGGTCGGTGAGCGCGGCCAGATACTGCCGTGCCGCGGTGTTGAGGGCTACGTAGCACGCCCGCAGTTCCTTGACCTCGCTGCGACGTTCCCGCGCCAGCTCGGCGCGCTCCTGTTCGTGCTGTCGGCTGCGGTCTGCGGCGCGCTGGGTCAGCAGCGCGGACAGCAGCGTCCCGACGACCCCCACGACGGCGGCCGACAGGGCGGTCGCACTCCCGACGTCCACACATCCCCCACTCCGGTGCCCGATCACGTCACGACGGTCCGGTCATGTCATGGATCCAGCGAAGCAGGGACCGCGGGGCCCGGGAACAGCGCGACCGGAAGTCGCCCAGGGGACGGCCGGGAGGCGACCAGCCGGAACGACGGGGGCCTCTCGTCGGTCCACCGCGAATCGGCCGGACCAGCCGTCCGGAGCCCACCGGTCCGGCCCGATCCGGGCGGAGTACGCGCTGGAAGGCGACGCGGTCGTCGGTAATCCGTTCGGGTGTGCCGTTCGAGATCGTGGCACCATGTACAGCATGACGATCAACAAAAAGGTCCGTGCCGCGTAGCCGGCCAGGTCACGTCCGGGCCGGAATCCCGGACCGGAACCAGTCGCAGAACGCAAGGCCGGCCATCGACCGGCTTTCCCCGCGAACCCTGTCCGAGATCGTTCGCATCGAGCGCACCCGCAACTATCTCCGACCGGGGGACGTCGGCACGGCTTTGCGCCTGTGGAAGGCCTACGTCCGCCGCCCCGAGCGTGAGCTGTGGCACGACGACGAGTTCGGCAACGCGCACTGGTACTGCTGCGGGAACCCTCTCGAAGGCCGTGCCCTGCTCGACGGCGTGATGCAGGCGATGTCGCAGCGGGGCGCCCGTGAACTTCGCAAGGTCGTGGAGGACCTTGATTCCTGAACGGGCCCACCCGGCCCAGCCGCGAATCACCGAAGACCAGGAACAGGTGGAGCGGAATTCAACGCCGCGCCCGCCCCTTCGACGCCGCGGCAGCTTCGACGCCCGGCCCGAACGGAGCCTGGTGGCTCGGAGCCCGTACGCCGGAGGGGCCCTCACGTGCGGTGGCCCCGGCGCCCCACCGGCCAACGTTCTCTGCCCTCGGGGGCCTGGCCCGGCACCGTACATCCCAGGTATGCAGGGAAAGTTCACCCCGTCCAGCCGGAAGGCCACGCCGTATGCGTCCCCACGCCCACAGTCCCGCCCGCGACGGCGCAGAGAAGGACCGTTCGACGGCGCGCAAGACTTCTCGTGCGCCGGAGCAAGCCGAAAGCAGCGCCCCGCAGGGGCTGTTCGGGCTTCAGAGCACGACGGGAAACGCGGCCGTGGTCCAGATGCTGCGGCAGGCGGGCCACCCGTGGGCCGAGGAGAGGCACCAGCACGGTGCGGACTGCGGGCATGAACAGGGCGGACAGCCATCGGTGCAGCGTTCCGCCGTGCACGAGGTACTGCGGTCCGCCGGGCAGCCCCTGGACGGCGGAACCCGTGCGGACATGGAAGCCCGGTTCGGCGCCGACTTCACCGACGTGCGCGTCCACGACGACGGCGCCGCACGTGCCTCGGCCGCCGAGATCGGCGCTCGCGCGTACACCTCGGGAAACCACATCGTGCTGGGCGACGGCGGGGGTGACCGGCACACCCTGGCCCATGAGCTGACCCACGTCATCCAGCAGCGCCAGGGCCCTGTGAGCGGCACCGACAACGGCGGCGGCCTCCGGGTTTCGGACCCGTCCGACCGGTTCGAACGGGAGGCGGAGGCGCATGCCAGACGCGTCCTGTCCGGCAACGCCCCGGCCCGTGGAACGGCGGAGGCGAAGGCCCCCGCGTCTGGCCCGGGCGCCCCCTGCGTACAGCGGATGCGCAGCGACAACCCCCACGCCGCCGGCGACACGCACAACGGGTGGGAACTGACCGCGCATCACATCGTTGCCCACTCCCAGCTGACCGGCGCGCTGGAATCACTGGACCCCGGGAAGCAGGCGGCCCTGCTGCGCCAAGCGGTTCCCGAGGTGATCACCGACAAGATGCTGGTGAATCTGAAGGTCGAGATTCCGCCGCACATGAACCGCGACGACTTCAAGACACGGCTCCGCGCCGCGCTCGTCAAGACGGGCGGGGGCGACACAGCAGAATTCCAGGGAAACAATCTCAAGGAAATTCGCTACGCCTTCTACGAGTGGCAGGGGGGCAATCAGTTCCTCGGCCCCAACACCAGCCTCCGCGCGGAACCGACCAAGAGCGGGGACGACACGGACTACGACGGCCGGCACTTCTCTCCGCTCAATGACGACCGGTTCACGAATCTCACCTCCCTGGGAGACGAGTTGAAGGAGGCGAACGCGGCCAACGACCGGAAGAGGCAGGCACGCCTGCTGCGGGAGATCCTGAGTATTACCGTGAACGCCACTCCGCATCCGTTCGACGCCGGGGCCTGGACCGAGGTGACCTCGGTGGGGGAAGTGGACCGGCTGGCAGGCGCCCTCGGCAGGGACCACATGCGGGACTACACCTACTTCATGATCCGGATGGACGAGATCGAGAGGGGGAGATACCAGGGGATCTCCCAGAACAAGGAGAAGACGAAGTTCTTCTACTACGGTGAACCGATCCACCCCAAGGAGATCAAGGGCTCATTCATCTACATCAAACTGAACACCGCACAGGAGACAGTCGTCTCGAACGAAAAGGTGCCGCTCACCGGGCTCCTGCCCAACGCCCAGGAATCCGGCGGGGACGTGGAATTCGATCTGCCCGCCTCCGGTCGCGTCGACAACGGGGCCCTCACGCTGGACGGGTACGCCGGATCGATCCCCGTGGAAGAGGCATCGACCGGCCGATTCCGGGTGAAGCAGCACATCTACAGGAACCGGAAGCTCGACACCGACGCCGCGGGAATGAAACTGTCCGACTTCTGCGTGGAGGTCGGTGTCCCGACCTCCACCTTCCTGCCCCGTGTTCTGGTGGAGGCGCTGGGCTGAGGACGGCCCCATGAATGATCTTCAGGTCGCCTCGGAGGTGGCCGGCCGCTGTGCGGCCTGCTGAACTGTTCGGCGGGGCCAGGTCATGCATCCGCGTGATGCCGTGCATGACGTGGCGGTTGGTCCAGCAGTTCGCCTCACACCGGCGTCTCCACAGGCGTGCTCTCCTCCTGCTCTCCGTCCCTCCGGCAGCGTTGCCGCGCGGCAGATCCGCGGGAGCCGGACCGGCGGAGGGTCGGACGGGCGGAGGTTCGGACGGGCAAAGGGTCGGACCGGCGGGAGATCGCCGGGGTGCCCCGTGCGCGCCTGCCGTTGCGGCGGACCCGGACCCGTGGGTGCCGGGTCACCCACGCGCCGCATGCCACCAGCGGGTTCGAGCGGTTCGGCGACACCGGCTCCGTGTGCCGCCGTGGCGGCCGACGCGTTCCCCGGGCTCTCGGCCGCGCGCAGTCACCCGCGACCGGTGACAGAAGGGCAGGCAGTCTCCCAGGCCGCCTCGATCATCCGGAAGACCTCGTCCACCGCGGACTGCGGATCGGGCGCCTCACGGGCGAGCGAATAGGCGTCGATCACGAACCTCGCGATCGCCCGGCAGACCGTTGTGGTCCCGGACAGGCCGAGATCGGCAGCGATGGCCCTCGCCAGCGTCTCCGCATGGCGCAGCCTCATCGACTCCTCGTACTCCCGCAGCGCGGGCGAGGCCTCGATCATGCACCGGATCGGGGCGGCGCCGTCCGCCGTGCAATGCCGCACGAGGGCCTGGACCTCGCGGCGCAGCGCGGGGATGAGCGGCTCGTGCGGCTCCCGGTCGGTAGCAGCCTGCGTGAGGCGTCGCTCGAAGTCGTCGTCCCGTTCGAATACCAGGGCCTCTTTCGAGGCGAAGTGGGAGAACAGCGTGGTGACGGCCACATCGGCCTCGGCGGCCACATCACGGATTCCCACTGCCTCATACCCGCGTTCCAGGAAGAGCCGCAGGGCGGTGTCAGCGATCTTCTGGCGGGTCGCGGCCTTCTTGCGCTCACGACGTCCGGACGGCACGGTCATGCCCTGACACTACCAAATACAAAACCAAAACCGTTTTGAAACACTAACAGTTAGTGTTACGGTCGGACGCATGAAGAGAATCAGCTTCGCCGAGTTCGGCGGCCCGGACGTTCTGCACCTCACCGACGTCGAGGAACCCCACGCGGGCCCCGGCCAGGTACGCATCGCCGTACGGGCGGCGGGTGTGAACCCCGTCGACTGGAGGATCCGCGAAGGCCAGTTCCAGAAGACCCGTCCGATCGAGCTGCCCGCCGGAGTCGGGCAGGACGCCGCCGGGGTGGTGGACGAGGTCGGCGAAGGCGCCGAAGGGGTCGAGGCGGGCGACCGCGTATTCGGGCGGGGCTCAAGCACGTATGCCGAGTTCGCCGTACTGTCGGCCTGGGCCCGCATGCCCGAGGACCTGACCTACACGGAGGCGGCCGGCTACCCCTCCGTGGTGGAGACCGCGCTGCGCATCATCCGCGAGGCCGGTGTCCAGTCCGGACAGACGCTGCTGGTCAGCGGCGCGTCCGGCGGAGTCGGATCGGCGGTGCTGCAGATCGCCCGCGACCGCGGCATCACGGTGATCGGCACGGCCGGGGCCGCGAACCAGGACTATCTGCGCAGCCTGGGCGCCCTCGCCACGACGTACGGCGAGGGCTGGGTCGAGCGGGTGCGGCAGCTCGGCCATGTCGACGCGGCTCTCGATCTGGCCGGCTCGGGTGTCATCCGCGAGCTCGCCGAACTGACCGGGGACCCGCAGAAGGTGATCTCCATCGCCGATCTCGCCGCGCCGGGGCTCGGCGCGCGGTACTCCGGTGTGACCGGGAACGTGCCGCAGGCCCTCGCCGAAGCCGCCGACCTCGTCTCGCGGGCGAAGCTCCACATCCCGGTCGAGAAGTCGTACCCGCTCGCAGAGGCCGCGGCCGCGCACATCGACAGCCACGCCGGTCACACGCGCGGGCGCCGGGTCATAGTCGTCTGAAGCCGATCCCCGCACTCGCAGTGGTTCACGGGAAGGGGCCGCACTGCCGTCGGTGAGGGGTTCTGCGCCGATCGCGGGGCGCCGCCGCAGGTCCGCCGGACTTGGGCACGCCCCGCAGAGCGAAGACAGCCCGGGAAGAAAAGGCGACATGGGCTGTCGTGTTTAACGGGCACTGTGGTGCCATGAACAGCAACAGGACCACCCAGCACACCGGCCAGGACGGCCCGCTCGCCGACCGGATCGCGCTCGTCGCCGGAGCCACCCGCGGCGCCGGACGCGCCCTGGCCGTCGAACTCGGCCGGGCCGGCGCCACCGTCTACGTCACCGGCCGCACCACCCGCGAGCACACCAGCGAGGTCGGCCGGACCACGGAAACCATCGAGGAGACCGCGGAACTGGTCACGGCGGCCGGCGGCACCGGCATCGCCGTCCCCACCGACCACCTGGACGAGGACCGGGTACGTGCTCTCGTCGAACGGATCGACCGCGAACAGGGGCGGCTCGACATCCTGGTCAACGACCTCTGGGGCGGCGAGCACCTGCTCGTCGGCTCCGTCTTCGGCAAGAAGAGCTGGGAGACACCGCTCGCCGACGGCCTGCGCATCCTGGAACTCGGGGTGCGCTCGCACGTGATCACCGCTGCGCTCGCTCTCCCTCTCCTGGTCCGCTCCGACGCACCCCTGCTCGTGGAGGTCACCGACGGAACCGCGGTCTCCAACCGCCGATACCGCGAGAACCTCTACTACGACCTCGCGAAGAACGCCCCGATCCGGATCGCGTTCGGGCTGGGCGAGGAACTGGCGGAGTACGGGGGCACGGCGGTCGCCGTCACACCGGGCTTCCTGCGCTCGGAGCAGATGCTCGCCCACTTCGGCGTGAGCGAGGACAACTGGCGCGACGCCATCGCCCAGGAGCCGGGCTTCGCGATCGCCGAGTCACCGCACTACCTCGCCCGCGCGGTCGCCGCGCTCGCCGCCGACCCGGACCGGGCCACCCGCTGGAACGGGAAGTCCACCTCCAGCGCGGAGCTGGCCAGGACCTACGACGTACGCGACGTCGACGGCAGCCGGCCGGACGCCTGGGCGTACTTCGAGGACATCACACACGGCGGGAAGAAGGGCTCCGCGGACGACTACCGCTGATCCCCTCCGGCCCGCGGCGTACAGGACAGCGGGGCTCCGAGCACTCCCGAAGGGTTGCTGCCGGAGCCCCGCTGTCCCTGGTGGGCGACCGCCGGATCCGTACCGCCGGATCCGGCGGTACGCAGGTGGACGTGGTGGGTGCACGCTACGGCGCGGGCCGGCGTGCGGTGTCACTGATGCGGATCAGAATGCCGATGAGGGCCCAGTTGGCGATGACGGAGGAACCGCCGTACGCCAGGAACGGCATCGTCATTCCGGTCAGCGGGATCAGGCCCATCACGCCGCCGGCAACGACGAAGACCTGCAGGGCGAACGCGCCCGACAGGCCGATGGCGAGGAGTTTTCCGAATGGGTCACGGGCGGCCAGGGCGGTGCGCACGCCGCGCTCCACGATCAGGCCGTAGATCAGCAGGATGGCCATGATGCCCGTCAGGCCCAGCTCCTCGCCGAAGGTCGCGAGGACGAAATCGGAATTGGAGGCAAACCGGATGAGGTCGGAGTGGCCCTGGCCGAGGCCGGTGCCGAGGGTGCCTCCGGAACCGAACGCCCACAGCGCCTGCATCAGCTGCTCGGAGTGGCCGACCACGTTCTGGCGGCTGAGCGTGTATTCGTGCATCGGGTCGAGCCAGGCCTGGACACGCTGCTGAACATGCGGCTCGAAGGAGGCGACGCCGACGGCACCGGCCGCGGACATCATCAGGCCGAAGACGGTCCAGCTGGTCCGTTCGGTGGCGACGTACAGCATGATGACGAACATTCCGAAGAACAGCAGTGACGTGCCGAGGTCCGTCTCGAAGACCAGGATGAGGATCGAGAGGAACCAGATGACCAGGATCGGGCCGAGGTCGCGGCCGCGCGGCAGGTACAGGCCCATGAAGCGGCGGCTGGCCAGGGCAAGCGCGTCGCGCTTGACCATCAGGTAGCCGGCGAAGAAGACGGCGAGCACGATCTTCGCGAACTCGCCGGGCTGGATACTGAAACTGCCGACGTGGATCCAGATCTTCGCTCCGTATATGTCGGCGCCCAGGCCCGGGACCAACGGCAGCAGCAAGAGGACCAGGGCGCCCACCATGGAGATGTAGGTGTAGCGCTGCAGGACGCGGTGGTCCTTGAGGAAGATCAGGACGACGATGAAGAGGGCGATGCCCATCGTCGTGTACATCAGCTGCCTCGGAGCGGCCGTTCCCGCCTGCTTGATCGACTGCAGCAGCTTGGACTGGTCCAGCCGCCAGATCACGACCAGGCCGAGTCCGTTGAGCAGTGTGGCCAGCGGCAGCAGCAGCGGGTCCGCGTACGGCGCGGTCTTCCGTACGACGAGATGGGCGACGCCCGCGAGCAGGCCCAGGCCCGCGCCATAGCTCAGCAGGCCCGACGGCACCTGGTTGTTGATGGCCAGACCCGCGTCGGCGTAGGCGAACGCCGTGATGGCGACCGCGAACATCAGCAGCGCCAGCTCGGTGTTGCGCCGGTTCGGTGCGCCGATCGCGTGTGTGTGGTGCGTCGACGTGTCAGTGGGACTGCTCATCGTGTGGCGGGGCCTCTCACGGCTTGCACACTGCTGTCCGCACAGCGAAGAGGCGGCCTTCTGCTCACCTCCGGAAGGCCGGGCCGGGGCTGGGGACGGGGCAGGTGCGGTAGTCGTCCGGACCGGCGGCTTCGAAACCGCCGTAGTCGTCGGCGTTGTTGCCTCGACCATCGCCATAGACGTGAAGGAAGCGTGTGCGGTTCCTGTGGTATCCGTGGCACTACCGGCCTTGTCCCGCGCTGCCGGGAAACACACTCCCCCGGCTCGTCGCACAGGACACGGCTCAAGCGCCGACGCGCAGCCGCGGGCGCCGTGCGTGGCCTCTCCTCTCGGCGACCCCACACACGACGCTCGCGGATCGGCGGCCCCGTGTCGCGCCAGGGCCGCTGGATCAGCCGATCAGGGCGTTCTTCAGCCAGGGGACGATCACGGCCATCGCCTCACCGAAGCGCGAGATGGCGCAGTGGCCGGTGTCCGGGATCAGTTCGGCCCGCGTGTCCCGGCGGCCCTGGAACACCAGGGTGTCGTCCAGCGGGACGTGGACGTCCTCGGTGCCGTTGACCACCAGCATCGGCCCATTGGCGTTCTGGTCCAGCAGCGGGCGCAGGTCGAAGGCCGCGAAGGCCGCCTCGCGCTCGGCCGTGCTCGGCATGGCATCGAAGCCCAGGGCGTTGCCGACGATGCCGTCCATGCCGAAGGCGAAGCCACGGCCCGGAGCGAAGGAACGCTCCACCGGGCCGCCGAGCACCACGGAGGCGTCCACCGCCCCCGTCAGCCCGGTCCGGGCGGAGTAGTAGCCGCCCATCGAGATCCCGAAGTGGCCGACCTTCCCATTGCCGATCGTACGGGCGAAGGCGACCAGCCCGGCGATCACCTCGGCCCCGCCCTCCGGTGTCATCGGCAGGTGGGCCGTCTCCCCGGTGCCGGCGATGTCGAACAGCAGCAGCCGCGCCGGCAGCGCGAGCGCGAGCTGCTCCCACATTCCGTGCAGGTCGGTCTTCCAGGAGTCCACCCCGCCGCTGGCCAGCACGACCGGCGCGTCGGCGGGCAGGCCGGGGGCGGCGATCAGATGGATCGGCAAGGTGGCCTCGCCCCCGCGGTACGGGACGGTGAGCGTGCGGCGCTCGAACTCCACCGGGAAGCCGGGTGCGGCCAGCGTGTACTGCTCGACCTGGCGGGCGAGCGCGGTGCGCTTCGGGTCGTCGGCCAGCGAGGGGAACTTGGCCCAGCCGTACGCCTGCGCGGCGAGGCGGTGGTCTCCGGCCTCGGCGTACCGGGCGGCGAGAGCGGACCACTCGTACACCCAGCTCCCGGGCCGGTCGGGCCACATCTCGGTGACGGTGGCGCGGACCGCGTCCACCTCGTCGGCGGGGAGGCCGAGGGTCATCTGCGGGTAGCGCTCGACAAACAGGTCCTGCGGGTCCAGGGGCCAGGTGAAAGACATGGTGATGCCTCCTGCTGCACTTAAAGCCAGAACTATTGCTTTAGCGACTATGCACCCGGACAGGACTTAACGCAAGCTCGCCTGCGTTAAGGTGGTGATCGAGGTGATCGACACATGACCGAGGAAGTACCGGACCCGATCCGTCGCCGTCCTGGCGGCCGCGCCGCACGCGTCCGCCAAGCTGTTCTGGCGGCCGCCATGGAGGTACTGGCCGAGGAGGGCATCGCCCGCCTCACCATCGCCGAGGTCGCGGCCCGCGCCGGGGTCAACGAGACCACGGTGTACCGGCGTTGGGGCAGCCGGGAGAAGCTCGTACTGGATGCCATGCTGGCCGGCAGCGACGAGGGCATCCCCGTCCCCGACACCGGAGCCGTCCGCACCGACCTGGCCGCCTTCGCCCGCGCACTGGCCGAGTACCTGGCCACCCCGGCCGGCCGCTCAGTCGCCCGGGCGGCCTCGCTCAGCGCCGACGACCCGGACCTCGCCGAGGCTTGGCAGACGTTCTGGAAGTCCCGCCTCGATCAGGCCGGCGCCATCGTCGGCCGGGCCGTCGAACGCGGAGAGCTCCCGGCGGACACGGACGCGGCCCTGGCGCTGGAACTGCTCTGCTCACCCCTCCAGACCCGCTCCCTGCTCGGCCACCGTCCGATCGAGCCGGAACTGCCGGAGCGCTTGGCGGACTTGGTGCTGAACGGGCTGAGAGGGAGGAACTAAGGGCTGTCCCGCAATTCCTGGTGGAACAGCGTGCGGCGTCAGATGCGGCGCATCGCAAGGCGGAGGGACGTCCACATACTGGATGTATGTGGACGTTCCGACAACGCGGCGAGGTGCCGTAGCTGTCGTCGCACGCCCGCCAGGAATTGCGGGACAGCCCTTAGACCAGGGAACTGCCCGCCCGATGCCGCCGCAGGCACAGCGCGCCTTCGACGGCCTGAAGCAAACTGTTGCCCGGCTCCGCAACAGCGCACGAGAGGGGCCGGCCGGCCACCCGCCGGTGGTGCCCGACCGGCACAACCCTTCGCGATCTCCTGCTCGGGCGCGACTGCCGGCTCACCGCTGACGAGCTCCGCTTCCCCCTCAGCTGTGAAATCAGCGTGCCGCTACTGCCGACGGCTTCGCGAGCGTGCAGCCCGGGGCCGACAAGTTGAGCTTGTTGCCCGTCGTGAAGCAGGCGGGGATGCCGTAGGTCTCCTGGGCGTATCCGGTCCCCTCGTGGATGGTGACGGCCCCCTGTTCGTCCACCTCACAGGGGTTGTCAAGGGTGCAGCTTCCGCCGCTCTCGTTGATGGTGTTGTTGATCGCCGTGACCTGCCCGGTTGTCGTGTCGATGACCGGGGAACCCGAGGTACCCCCGATGACCTGACACTCCGGGGTGTAGCGGACGGCGTCCTTCCACGTCCACTGGCCCTCCTTCAGACGGTACGCGAATCCGTCGACCGAGCAGGAGTAGACCCGCTTCCAGTAGGCGGAGACCACGTCGATCGCGTGCCCCTGCACCGGGTGGGTCGCAGACAGTGTCAGGGGCGCGATTCCCGTGGACTGCTGTATCTGGGCGTAGGTCTTGGTCAGTTGGTAGAGCGTGACGTCCGTGTCGGTCATCGTTGCGTAGACGACCTTGTTCGCCTTGAGCGATCCGGCGGTGCCGGCCGAGGCGTTGAGCAGCGTGAAGCTCCGGGTCGAGGACTGGTTGGTGATGACCTGCCCTGCGCTCGGCATGCCTGTTTCGAGGCAGTGGCCGTTCGTCATGACCAGTCCTGGATCCGTCGCCTGCGAGTTCGGCATGCGGATCAAGGAGCCTGAACAGTTGCTGAGCGCCACGGTGCCGGCAAAGGAGGAGGCCGTCACCGAGGCGGACGTACTGTCAGGTTGCGCAGCGGCCGTCACGGCAGTGGGGGTCACCCCGCTCACACGGTCGGGTGCCGCGGCCGACGCACCTGTGGCGCCCGTCAGGACGGCGGCGCCGAGGGCAGCGGCGGGGAGGGTGGCGAGGAGAGGTTTGCGCATGGTGATGGTCGGTCCTCTCGGTCCGGTCCGGGGGCCTGACGGCCCCTGAACGGTGAAGGGTGACCGCATTGTCGGCGTACAGCCAAGTTCTCCGCTACCCCGCAGCCCCGCCCTGGCTCCTTTCGCCCTCTTGACGCCCACGCACCGGTGGCGTCTTCCGTTGCCGTGGGCACGCAGAGGCCGGACGGTGGTTGCGGAAGACCGGCGGACGGTGAGCTGCGAGATGGACGCATCGAAGCGACGGCAGCCCGTGGGCACTACGGGCCGCAATGCCCCCGGGCCCCAACTCGATTACCGCTACGGCACATCGGCCACGCACGGGCCGTGGGGCGCGACGTGGCACGCCCTGGACTTCCGCATGGCCGGCGAACAGAGCCTCCCGCGCACGGCCACACCAACGCCTGTTCAGCAAGCATCTCGCAGAGGCGGTTGCGTATCACGCGACAACCCTGCCGGGCCGTCGCTCAACCTGCCGACCAGTCAGCCGTGGCCGCGAGCGAACCGATGCCGTCGATCTGTTCACCGGGCGTTGCCACCGGATCGAACGGCACCGGAGGGCGTCGGTGCCGCCGAGCACGAAAGCGAGTCCGGGCGGGCCCCGAGATGGCGCGGAGGACTCCCTTCCACGGACAGCCGCGCCTAGCCTGCATGTATGACCATGGGGGACGACCTGCTCCTGCTCGCCATAGTCCCGGGCAGGCGACGTATACGGATACGGGCCGAGGAGCGGCTTCGGTTCGCCCTGCGGGCCGCGGAGCTGGTGGATCTGGGACTGGCCGGACGGATCATGGTCGGACCCCGGCGCATCGAGGTGACGGACTCCCGGCGCGTCGAGGACCGCCGCCTGAGCAATGTCCTGCGCAGTCTGGGCGCGGCCGTTCCGCCGCCCGGCCCGAAGGACTGGCTGCGCCGGACACCACGCTCCCTCACCGTCGAGTACCTCTCCAGACTTGAGGATCAGAAGGCGGTCCGTGTCCGCAGATGGCGCGATGCCGGTGGCCGTGCCCGCCACGACATTCTCTCCGTCGACCTGCCGCGCCGTCGGGCGCTGCTGTCCCGTCTCGACAGCGTGGCGCGCTCCGGCTCCGCGATGCCGGAGGACGCCCGCGACGTATCCCTCGCCGTGCTCGTCCAGGTTGCGGGCCTGGCCTCTGCCGCCTATCCCGGCCTGCGGGGCATCACCGATCGCCGCCGTTTGACCGCCCTCGCCGCCTCCGGCCATCTCACGCCCGCCACCGCAGGAACGGTGCCGGGCACCGACGCGGAACTCGCAGCAGCACTGACCACCGGTGCCGACACCCTCACCCGCCGACTTCACGGCGAGCTGAGCGACCTCTACTCCGACTTCACCACCGGCGGCCACAGCCTCGCCCACAGCCTGGACCCGGGAAGTTGGTCCGAAGGTGGTGCAACCGGTACCGGCCACCACGGCGGCGGGCACGGAAGCGGCAGCTCCGGCGACTGGTGATGAGAGACGACGGCAGTGGAGTGGCCGCGGACGCGGTCGGCCGGGCCGCCGAGTGCACCGACAGAAGTCCCTGAACGTGGGTACGGACGTGCTCGACGACGCGTCCCACGATCCGCGCGCCCCTCTCGCGGTAAACGGAGGCTTCCTCCGGTAAGGTGTTGGGAAATCATGAGGCTTTCTCAGGTGGTGGGGGACAAAGTGATACTTGTGACGGGTGCGACCGGCACCATTGGACGGCACCTGGTAGCGGCGCTCACGGAGGCGGACGCACCCTTTCGCGCACTGGTGCGGGACGCACGCAAGGGCCGGGAGTTGGGCTGCGAGTTCGTCGTCGGGGACTTCGACGATCCGGCATCCATGGCGTCCGCCCTGAAAGGGGTCGACCGTCTTCTGCTCAACAGCGGCGGCGCGCTCCCTGTGGCCGGGCAGCAGCCGATGGTCCGGCAGCAGACCGGCGTCGTCGACGCGGCGCGGGCCGCCGGGGTCGCGTGGGTGGTGAAGGTGTCGGCATGGCAGCCCGGTCCGGATGCGAAGCTGTCCGTACGCGCGCACTGGGAGATCGAGCAGCACCTCCGTGCGTCGGGGCTCCGGTGGTCGTCGCTGCGACCCACCGGCTACATGCAGAACTTCTTCACCGGTGACGGCGGATTCACCCACAGCGGCGCCCTGGCCGGCCCGTACGGCGTGGGAGGTGTGGCGTACATCGACGCCTACGACGTCGCCGCCTGTGCTGCCGCGCTGCTGACGGGCCCGCTCGGAGGCGGCGACGCCTACGCGCTCACCGGTCCTGAGGCACTGACGCATGAAAGGATCGCAGCGAAGCTCGCCATTCCCTTCCGCGATCTGACACCCGAGGAGGCGTCCGAGGATCTACGGGCGCAAGGGCTGCCCGGCTGGTTCGTGGATGACCTCCTCCGCCTCTACGCAGACATGGCAGCGGGCTCCATGTCCGAAGTGACAACAGCGGTGAGCGACCTGACAGGACGCCCGCCTCGTACGTTCGACGAGTTCTTGGCGAACGGATAGCACCGGCTCGCTGAGCCGTGGAGGCCACAGGCCGCGAGCGGACTGTCCGCCGACAGTCCACGGCATCGCGTGCAGGGTTCCGCTCAACTGCACTGGTACGCAACGGTAGGTGACCGGTGGCCCGGGTGAGTCAGGATCCACTCGCCAGCGGTCCTGGTGACGTCGGCCGGCCTTCCGGCGCCGCTTCCCTGAAGAGACGAAGACATGCGCGGACGGTCCCGTATCCACCGGCGCATCGTGGCTTCCGGGACGAAAGTCGCGTCGGCCGGGCGATGAACGGTGCGGCAGTCATGTGGAGTTCACGGACGGTCACCCTTCGGCTGTGCCCTTCTCCGAGTATTCCGTGGACGGCGGCAAGTCGCTCGCGGGTCCGGTCGGCGAACCGTTGAGCGGTCGGCCGGGGTGAGGCCGGTCACGCACTGCGTTCCGCGTCGTCCCACGGCTTTGTCGTCCCACCGGATGTCCTGGCAGGTCACCGGCATGGGAGTCCCGCCTTGTCCCAGGTACACCGGCTTCGGTGGCCGGAAGACGGACCCGGCCCGCACGCTCATGGAAGCACGGCGGACAGGGCTACCCGCCCTGCTCCGCCCCGACCATCGGAAGGAAGAATCCCCATGCACAACACGACAGCTCGCACACGACTCGGTCTCTTCACCGCGACCACGGTCCTGGGCGTCGGCTCGCTGCTGGCCTCGGCAACCACGGCAGGTGCCGCCGCACCGGCACCGACCGGCACGTCCGGCACGTCCGGCAAGGTGGCGGTGGGGGCCCAGTCCGTGGTGTACATCCCCGGCAAGGACGTCACCTCCGGTTCGTGCAAGGGCTGGCTGAACCGTCGGACCTCCGACGGGTATGTGCAAGCCCTGGTCCAATCATGGGGAGCCCGGTGCGCCATGTGGCTGGAGCGCGCGGACACCTACCCTCACTACAAGCAGATCTCCAACGACTACGAGGCCCAGCTCAACAAGCGTGCCACCGGATTCCATTGGAACGGCCGCGGGGCCGGAGCGCGGGTCTGCATCGTGAACAGGACCCTTGGCCAGACCACTCCGTACTGCGGCAACATCGCCTGGTAGCAGCCGCACACCACAGGGTGCCCCGGCCGGGCCTGCCGGGGCACCCCGGTGCGGCAGGCCCCCGGGCGCCGGACGCCGCCCCCGGCCACTGCGGAACGGGAAGGGAATTCCATCGGGGCCCGGCCGACGGACGCTGGTACGGCGGCGCGCGGAGCTACGCGGGCTCCGGCACCAAGCTGGACCGGCGCGAACGAGCCCACGTCCGTGGAGAGAAATGGCATCCGATCCGGCGGCTGTCCCATCGCCGGGGCGGCCCGCCTGTTCTTCCGAGTCCCAGGACACTGGGCAGGTCACGGACGAGCGGCCACCAGCAGATCAACGACGTAGGTCTCTTCGACCGCCTCGTCGGGGAACATTTCACCCAGCCGCCCGCGCTCCTCGCGGAGGAAGGCACGCTTGGCATCCTCGGCAAGGACAAGGAACGCCGAGCGGCTGCCGATGTTGGCAAGGTGCGTGTCGAGGGAGACCGTCCGGCTCCACCGCACCTGGCGGCGCGCCACCCGGAACCCGGACAGACCCGCGAGCCGGACGGCGTCGCTGTCGTCGGGACGTGCCCGAGAAGTCGGCTTCACTCCGCAGTGTTGCGCGATCCGCTGATGCTGCCCGCGGATCCAGGACACGTCGAATGCGGTGGTGTTCCACCAGATCGCGAGCGCACCACCGGGAAGCAGTACCCGCAGCGCTTCCGGGACCGAGCGGGTGGTGTCGGTCCACTGCCAGGACTGCGCGTAGGTGATGAGGTCCTGGGAGGCGTCCGCCAGGGGGAGAGCGTTGCCGTCACCTCTGATGATCGGCACGTCCGGGAGCACGGTACGGAACTGGGCGGCCATGGCGTCGCCCGGCTCAACGCCGATCACGTCAGCCCCGCGTTCACGCAGCAGAGCGGTGGCGATTCCGGTGCCCGCGCCGACATCGGCGACGCGGGCACCGGCCAGAGGACGGTTCGTGAACTGTTCGATGAAATCGAAGAGCGCGGGAGGATACGAAGGACGGCCGGCCGCGTACTGGCGGGCGGCCGCGTTGAACGAATGGGCGCGTGAGCCGACGGTCATCTCCGCATCATCGCCTCTCTGCCCCACTGTCCGCCCACCTCGTTGATCATTTCCGGTCACGGCACCGGCCACCGACGGTACGTCAGCAGGGACGGGCGTCCGACGGATTCAACAGAGACATCCAAAGGCGTCGATCCGGCTTCGGCTCCGCGCCCGGGACAGACCCGCGCGTTCCCCCACCACCACTCACATGAGAGGGCGGTGGGAAGACGCGTACTCATCGGCGATGCTGAAGACGCTGGCACACCGTGGGCATTCCGCCCGGCCGAAGAGATGGGCGATTCCGTCGGCGAGCACAACTTCCCCGTCGCGGACTGCGGTCTCGTGCATCCAACGGCCGGTACCGGAGAGTCCCTCGGGGGACGCCGGCCTCAGGTCACGTCGGTCCACATCGCCCAGGTTCCAGTCCCGGATCGCTGAGTAGCGCCCGTATCCGCCGATGGCGATCGTCACCTCCACAGCGCAGTGCGGGCAGGCGACCTGGTAGAAGTCGTCCGAGAAATCCCCCAGGACCGCGCTCCAGTGGTAGTGCCCTTCGGCCGCGATCAAGTCGCGGAAGGGCGCGAGGTAGTCGTCCGGCCGTGACCGCAGGTGGCGATGCAGCAGCGAACGGAACTCCGCGATCGCCCCGGCACAGCCCGCCAGCAGGTCGTCGCAGCCATGGCCCCCTGCCGCGCACCGGACGATCGCCCCGGCCAGCCCGCGCGCCCGCGCGCTCCGCGACGCCAGCGACACCAGACACGGCAGTGCGGCAAAACTGGCGGGGAACACCATGTCGCCCTCAAGGATCAACCGGTATCCCAGCTCGTCCCAGACCTCTGCTTCGTCCTCGCGCCCGGCCCGCGCCAGGAGCTCGGGGACGCGATCGACGTCCCCGTAGCAGTCGTACAGCTGCGTCCATTGCACCGCCTGAGTATTTCACCGCCCCGAGGCTGCCAGGGACTGCTCCGCTCCCCTGAACGCCGTTGCGCGACCCGGCGGACAGCCCCTGGCCGGGCGGGGTGCCGCAGCCCTCGCGTGCGTCGTTCCCCTGGAGGGCCAACCCGCTGGCAGCCGACCGAATGTGCCCTCGACGGCCGGTGCCGTCGCAGCCGTCCACCCTGGCGCGAGCCGATGAGTCGGCGCAGTAGCGGGGCTTTGACCACCTCCCCCTTCGCCGGGGATCGGCAGGCTTTCGGGCCACAGCTTGCGACCGATGTTCAGGCGGGCGTCGGTGCGGGAGCGGGCAGGTAGGGGGTGATGTTGCGCCAGGCGCGTTCGACGTATTCCTCCTTCTCGCCGACCGGGGCGACATAGTGCAGTGCACCGTCGGCGGCCTCCTTGCCCTCAAGGCGGGCGATGGTCCAGGCGGCGAGGTAGTGCGAGGCCAGGCAGCCGCCGGCGGTGGCGATGTTGCCCCTGGCGTAGAAGGGCTGGTTGAGCACCTCGACGCCGGCGGCGACGACCCAGGGCCTGGTGGTCAGGTCGGTGCAGGCGGGGATGTCGTTGAGCAGGCCGAGCCTGGCCAGCACGAGCGCGCCGGAGCACTGCGCCGCGACGAGCTGGCGCGAGGGGTCCAGATTCCGCAGGACGTTCATGATCGCCGGGTCTTCGACGACCTCTCGGGTGGCGATGCCACTGCCGACGATCACGGCGTCAGCGGCGCACGCCTCCTCAAGAGTGGACATCTGCTCGACGACCACCCCGTTCATCGAGGTCACCTTGGGGCTGGGGGTGGCGAGGGTGACGCGCCAGCCGTCCGTCTTGACGCGGTTGAGCACACCGAGCGCGATCAGGGAGTCGAGCTCGTTGTAGCCCTCGAAGGTGAGGATGGCGATGTGCACGGCGGCTGTCCTTCCGAGTGGGTGGGTGAGTGGGTGAGTGGTCCAGACGGTATGGAGCCGCGAACAGGACAGTCAAAGAATTGTCATGCGTACAATCCGGTGCATGACAGCCTCGCGGTACAAGACACTGGTCGACGTGTTCGCCGCCGATATCCGGACCGGACGGCTCGCCGCGGGTACGCGGCTGCCGACACACCGCGGGCTGGCCGCCCGTGAGGGCATCGCCGTGGTAACCGCGACCCGGGTGTACGCCGAGCTGGACGCGATGGGCCTGGTGAGCCGGGAGCAGGGCCGCGGCACGTTCGTGCGTGACATCGCGGTTCCCGCCGGCCACGGCATCGACCAACAGGTCGTCGCCACGGACGCGGTCGACCTCAACTTCAACTATCCGTCGCTGCCCGGGCAGGCCGATCTCCTCCGGCAGGCGCTGAGAGAGGTAGCCACCTCCGGCGATCTCGACTCGCTGCTGCGCTACCAACCCCATCGAGGGCGCCCCCAGGACAGAGCCTCGATCGCGCGGCACCTGGAGCGCCGGGGAATCACCACCGACGCGGACCGGATCCTCATCACCAACGGTGCGCAGCACGGCCTGGCCATCACGGTGATGGCCGCGCTCAACGCCGGCGACGTCGTCGCGGTCGACGCACTCACCTACCCGGGTTTCAAGGTGCTCGCACACGCCTGCCATCTCGGCCTTGAGCCCATCCCCGCAACCGCCGAGGGACCGGATCTCGATGCCCTCGAAAAGCTGTGCGCGAGCCGCCCTGTGCGCGCGATCTACACCATGCCCACCTTGCACAACCCTCTGGGCTGGGTCATGCCGGCCGGCGATCGCGCCCGCCTGATCAAGATCGCTCGACGGTACGGCCCGCTCATCGTCGAAGACGCCTCCTACGCCTACCTGGTCGAGAATCCACCACCGCCTTTGGCCGCGACCGCGCCGGACATCACCATCCATGTTTCGGGACTGTCCAAGAGTGTCGCCACCGGCCTGCGGGTCGGCTTCGTCGTCGCCCCGCCGTCCGTGGTGCCGTCGCTCGAACGCGCGACTCGGGCAACCACCTGGAACACCCCCGCCCTCACCACCGCGATCGCCTGCCGCTGGCTCGACGACGGCACGGTGGACCACTTGGAGGCTCAGAAGCGAGACGACGCCAAGGCACGTCAAGCACTCGCCGGACAGGAGCTGGCAGGGCTCCCACTCGTCAGCCACCCCTCGTCCTACTTCACCTGGCTGCCGCTGCCCGACGACGCGCGCGCAGATCGTCTGACCGCCACCCTCGCCCGTCAGCACATCTCGGTGTCCACGGCCGAGCCGTTCACCACCTCGGTCCACACACCACAGGCGATCCGCCTCGCCCTGGGCTCAACCGATCTGGACAGCCTCCGGTCGACGCTGCGTACAGTGCGACGAGTCGCCGTCGAGGACGCCTACGCTTGAACGCCCTCGATCAGCGGATCTCTGCCCGCATTGGCGTCTCCCCACGAAAGGGCGTCGGCGCCGTAGAGGCCTCCGGCAGCTTCGTGACAGATCTTCCGGAGTAAAGATGCTGGATCGTTGGGCGCATCGCGCCCTACGGTGCCGCCATGAGCGATTACCCGGAAGCGTCTGCCGCACCCGTCGAAGCATTTGAACCCCCCTACTACGTAGCTGTCTTCACCGCGGTGCGATCCCAGGAGCAGAGCGGATACAGCGAGACGAACGCACGCATGGAAGACCTGGTGAATGACGTGCCCGGGTTCCTGGGGATGGACCACGCGCAGACTCCCGGTGGGCTGGGCATCACCGTCGGGTACTTCCGCGACGCCGATGCCCTCATGGAGTGGCGGAACAACGCCGAGCACCGCGCGGCGCAACAGCGCGGGCAAGCCGAGTGGTATCAGAGCTACACACTGCATGTGGCGAAAGTGGAGCGGAGCCACGGGTTCACGCGAGTGCATGCCCCGCAGAGCGCGACGGCAGGCTGAAGTCACCTCCTGATCCGGCAAGCGCCGCTCCCCCAGGCTGTCCGGGTGACAGAGCGGGCGGACCTGTGCCTGTTGCGCTGTTGCGCTGTTGCGCTGTTGCGCTGTTGCGCTGTTGCGCTGTTGCGCTGTTGCGGAAAGGTATCGGGCGGTGCGACCGACGCAGGGCACCAAGTGAGCGCTCGACGTGAGGGCGCCCCATCAGTTCTGCGCACGCATTCACCGGGCGAGGAGTTCGTCGAGCGAGGGCGTGCCGGCATCGGCCGCGGGGCGCGTGAGATGCAGCGTGGTGTGGAAATGGCCCGCCGCTTCCTTGCCCTCCGGGTCCTGCCCCTGGGCGGTCACCGCGTCGATGGCGTACTGCTGCTCGGCAGCGCCGGTGAAGCGGCGTTGGACGAAGGTGTGTCCGGTGTACGTCTCGGTGGTCAGGCCGTGACCGGCCAGGTACTCGCTGATGGGCTCGTAGGAGCCGGTACGCAGGACAAAGGCAGCGACCCACGGCAGTGTGCGGGCAGTTTCCAGGAGTGGCCGGAACGTGGCCCGGGACAGGAAGCTGGCACCACCCGTGATGGTGATGAGTCGGATGCTTCGGGCTGCGTCCAGCAGGTCCGGGGTCGGCGGGGTGGTCTCCAGATTCTCGGCGAATCCGTCATCGAGCAGTCCGACCGCTCGTGCGTAGGCGATGGCGTTCGGCGCGATGTCGAGACCGATCACCGGGACGGCGTCCCGTCTGCGGCGGGCACGGAAGAAGGACCTGTCGTGCTCGGCCAGTTCCTCGGTGGTCATGGCCGCCGTCCGCGGTGATGCGTAGTGGGCGTACAGGTCGTCCAGGGTCAGGTCGTGGTTGAGCAGGGCTGCGTTGATGCCGTACGAACAGCAAAGATCCAGCACCGCGTCCCCCGGAGCCCGCAGCCGGAGTGCCGCCAGGCGGCGGAAGATGCGCTGGGCGTGATGCGGTGTCCGGTAGCCGAACGCGCCGAGTTCTCGGAAGAAGGCGCGGGGGTCGGCCTGGTCGTAGATGTCGTCGAACGGAGTCATCGTCCGTTGGGCGGGCTTCCCCGCGTCGTTTTCCCGTGCCTCGGCCATCACATGCTCCGTTCTGCAGGCCGGACCGCCGGCTGTGGTCGCCACAGCCTCCCGCACAGGGCGGGCCGGGGAAACAGGCCGATGACGGATCCGGCCATGCTCGACCGGACGGCGGTGAGCAGGGCCCGGCCGGTAATGCCATCACGACCCTCGGTGTCCTCGTTCGGTGCTCGGGCTGCGTTCGGTCGGTGTTGGCCTCACGGGGCCTCACGGGGCCTCACGAGACGTCACGAGGCCCCACGAGGCGTCAAGTCGGGCGGGAAAGACGCAACGGACTCAGGAATCCGGCGAACCGGACCGTGCACTCGCGCTTGGGAGTCAGGAGGGCTGGACCTCGTCGAAGAGGGCGAGGGCTTCGGAGGGGTTCGCGCTCACCAGGCGTTCCAGACCAGCCATCGTGATGTTCGCCCACTTGCCGGCCCGTGCCCACATCCGTTCCTCGAAGGCACGGACGGCCTCGTCCAGATCTCCTGGGCCGGAGGCGGCGGCGATGGACTCGGCGAGTTCGGCACCTTCCAGCATCGCGAGGTTCGCGCCCGCACCCAGCGGGGGCATCAGGTGGGCGGCGTCGCCCAGCAGCGTCACACCGGAGACATGGGCCCAGGTGTGAGACACGGGAAGGGCGTAGAGGGGGCGGTGCGCGAAAGCCGTACCGTGGCGGAGCAGGTCGAGGACGGGAGCGGCCCAGCCGTCGAACAGGGCCAGCAGGCCTGATCGCACGGCCTCGGCGTCGGCCCGGCCCAGGTCCTCGCGCTGATCGAGGCCCACACGCCGGTCCGGGTTCGGGTGCCAGTCCAGCGGCACGCGGAACTGCGCGTACACCTTGACGTGCCCGCCGCTGCTGCGCTGGGCGACAAGCGCGCGGTTCACCCCGTACACGGCCACGGAACCGTCGCCGACCAGCCGGGCGAGATCGGGGTGGCGGGTGTCGATGTCGTCCAGGGCGGTCTCGACCAGGGTGACGCCCGTGTACTGGGGCATCGCTGCCGAGACCGCCGGACGGACCCGGGACCAGGCACCGTCCGCACCGATCACGAGATCGAACGTCTCCTGTCGACCGTCCGCGAAATGGACCAGCACGCCGTCCCGGCTCTCCGGCACCACCTCCGTCACGCCTCGCCCCCACTGAACGTCCAGGGGCCCGAGCAACAGGTCACGGAGCTGCCCGCGGTCGATCTCGGGATTGGCCCGGTCACCCGGACGAGGCTGCCAGTCGCGGAGGATGGTTCCGTCCGGGTCCAGGATGCGCATGGCCTGCCCCTCGGGACGGGACAGTGCTTGGAATTCCGCCAGCAACCCCGCCTTCTCCACCGCCAGTTGGCCCATCCCCTCGTGCAGGTCCAGCGTGCCGCCCGCGGGACGGGCGTCGCGAGCGGTGTCTCGTTCGAGGACGGTGACAGGGTGACCATGGCGGTGCATGACCCGGGCGAAGGTAAGGCCGGCGGGGCCGCTGCCGATCACGGCGATTCGGGAACTCATGTCGATACAACGCAGGTCCCTCACCGAGTGGTTCCCGCCCCGTCACCGAATTGGAACGCCGACGCGTGTCGGCGGACGCCGCCGCAGCCGAGTCCTGCCTGCGAGCTCAGGGTGGTGAGGCCGGCGGAGAGGCCTCTCACGGGACGACCCGCTCGAAGGCGTTCCGGACATGCCTCGTACCGGATCCGCAATGTCCGCAGTTCGGTCGTTGGGGGATCAGTCCGCGTACACGAAGGCGAGACACAGAGTCGCGAAAGGCACGACGGACCCGCCGAGCAGCGCCAGCACCGCCGGAACCGCCGCCGTCAGTCGCCTCTTGCCCTTGCGTTGGCCCGAGCGGAACACCGCGCAGGCCAGGCCGAACGGCAACGCCACGAGGACCAGGGAGATCACTGGCACCACGAACCGGCTGAACGTGGTGGTGCCGGTGTCGGTGATCAGCTGCCGGGCCGCCGTACCGAAGAACACCGCCGGGCCGGCCAACAAGCAGAACGCAAGGCCCAACACCACGGCGACGGTCACTCCTTCCGTCAGCCGCTCGGCCCACGCATCCTCCCGACGCACTTCCGTTCCCCTTCTGTCCCCCATGCCCATTCCCCAGTCGCCGCGGTTCGGTGTGCCGCCCGGCGCTTCTCCATCCGCCGGAACGACGTGGACAAGCGTAGAGCTCGCGACCCGTGCCTCGTCTTCGGCCCAGGCCCGGATGCTGTCGAGGCAACAGAGGGCAGTAACGCTCTCGATGGTCACGGTCCACGGCTGGACTGCACCGAGGGCCGTTCGCGCGGCGCCTCGCACGGCGCCCCGCACGGCCGGCTCGTACGCATGCACGTTCCCTGCAGCGAGCCCACCCGGCCCCGCGAACTCAGTCGGACGGCGCGGCCGGGGACCGGATGCCGAACCACTGCTCGGCGCCGTAGGCCTCGTACCGCTCCACCTCGGTGAATCCCAGCTTCGCCGCGAGGCGCATCGAGCGGACGTTGGCGGTCTGGGTGGCGAGCACCACCGGCTCGCCGGGAAACGCATCGGCGAACCAGTCGAGTGCCGCGCCGCACGCCTCGGTGGCGTACCCGCAGCCCCATGCCCCGGGCAGGAACAGGTAGCCGAGTTCGGTCCTCCCGGCAGCCTGACGAAGGTGCCCGGTTTCCCTGTAGAGCGTGATCTGGCCGATCATCGCTCCGTCGAGATCGACTGTGAAGCGGCCGGGGCGCCGACTGGGTGCCCCGGGCATTGCGCGCTCAAGTTCGTCACGCGGCTGGGGGCCACCGAGGTAGGTACCCACCTCTGGTGAGGCCAGCAGTTCGATGGCCGCCGCACGGTCCCGGGCCTCGGCCTCACGGAGCACCAGCCGCTCGGTCTTGATCGGGGCGGGTGGCCAGACGACAGATCCCAGTTCAGTCATGGCGGGCAAGCTACCTCATGCCCGCCGGGCATGAGTTTCGGACGGACGCCGGCGGCAGTACCCTGCTCCCGGCGTCCCGCAGAGGAACCCGGTGGAGGACTGAGCACAATGGGCGTCTGCCGCCGCGGCCTTGTCGACGAGCGCTGCCGGGCGGCTGCCGTGCGCTTCCGAAGCGATCAGGCATGCCCACTTCACCGGCTTGTGTCACTCCCTCGCGTCGTCGCCGTACCGGACCCCGTGCCGGCCCCGTGCCGGACGTCCGCATCCGGCTACGGGAGATCGAAGGCGGCGGGGCAGCTGCCTTCCCAGATGCGGTGGGAGGCCTGCTCGGGGTAGGGCAGAGTCTCCGACTCGGCATCCAGGACGCGGGTGAGCTGCCGGCCGGGTCGGTGGGCGACCCAGCCCGCGTCGCCAGTGGTGACGAAGCGGATCCATGCCTCCGCGATCTCGTGGGAGAGCGCAACTGCCTCGGGGGTGGGCTCGTCGCCGATGAGCTGAGTGCCGACGGGGCTGTCCAGCGTGCCGAACGCCAGTGGGACATCGAGGCTGTGACAGGCCCCCAGGGCACCGTCGAGTACGGGGGCGGTCCAGCGCAGTTCGAACAGGTACGAGCTGCCGCCGGCTGCGGCGTTCGCCTCGGCCAGCTTCTGTGACGGCATGCGGAAGAGTGCGTCGGAGTACACCGCCTCCACCAGCTCCTCGGGGCCGGCCTGCGGAAACGCGGCACGGTACGCCTCTGCGCCGTCCGGCTGCGGAGCGAGCCGTTCCAGGGCTGCGCGGGCGTCCTGTTCGGTGAAGGTGCCCCGCCGTCCGCTCATGACGCTGAACAGCCTGAATTCGTCCCGGGTGTGGCCGACGAGCAGTTCGGTGCCGCTCGCGCGCGCGCCGGTCAGCGCGGGCCAGGGCGTTTCGGGGAGGACCTCCCCGTCGACGACGGGGCACAGGGCGGTGCCGGTCTCCGTGAGCCGTCCCCAGCTCTCCCGGTGTGCATGGAGGCCGGCGTTGAAGGAGGTGAGCTCTGCGGCCAGGTGCCACGGATCGATGTCGCGCAGGGCCGCGGCGGTGGGGGCCGCGGCACCGATCCGGTCCGCGAACGTGGCGGTGACCTGCCTGGCCAGCGCGGGGGTGTTGTACAACCCGGGCACCGAGTGGGCGATTGCCCGCCGGAACAGGCCGCGCGCCGGCTTCATCGCGAGGAGGGAGGCGACCGAACCTGCCCCGGCGGACTGTCCGGCAACGGTGACCCGGCCTGGGTCGCCTCCGAAGGCGGCGATGTTCCGCTGCACCCACTCCAGCGCCGCGATCTGGTCGAGGAATCCGCGGTTGGGCGGCGCGTCGTCGAGGAACGCGAACCCCTCGACGCCCACACGGCAGTTGATGGTCACCACGACGAGCCCCGCCCCGGCCAGCGCTGCCGGGTCGTACATCGGGTCGCTCGACAACGCCGAGATGTAGCCGCCCACGGGGATCCACACCAGCACCGGCAGCCCTGCCGCGCCCGGATCCGGAGTGCCGACGTCGAGCGTCAGCCAGTCCGTGCCCCGACGCGGACCCGTGTCGACCGGCAGCGACAGCGGCACCACGGGGCCGAACTCCGCCGCGTGCCTCGTACCCTCCCAGCGCTGCGGCGGGACCGGAGCGGCGAAGCGGAACGCTCCCACCGGAGGCCGGGCGTAGGGGATACCGCGGAACACCGCGTGCCCCTGCCGCCGACGCCCCTGCACGACACCTTCCGTGGTACGCACCCTTGGCTGTTCAGGCAGTTGTCCAGTCATGACCCCAGGGTTATAGGTCAAGTGTATTATGTCAACCGTATTGGAAAACTTCGAACGCGAGAGAGAGGCCGGCGATGCCGAAACAGGTGGATCACCGCGGACGCCGCGAGGCGATCGCCCGCGCACTGTGGCGGGTGGTGGAGCAGCGCGGCGTCGCACATCTGACGATGCGCGTGGTGGCACAGGAGGCGGGCATCTCCCTCGGGCAGCTGCAGCACTATTTCGCTTCCCGGGCCGCCATGCTCTCCTTCGCCATGGACTTCGCGTCCGAGCAGACGTCGCTGCGCGTCGAACAGGGACTCAAAGGGCTGGGCGAGCGTCCGCACCCTCGTGATGTGCTGCGGCTGACACTCGCGGAAATGCTCCCCCTGCATGCCGACGCCCGCGCGACCAGCCGGATGAGTGCCGCCTACGTCCTGGAGGCACTGCACGACGAGGCCGTCCACGAGCAGGCGCGCCATGGTCTCGTCCAAGGACGGGCCCTCGTCGAGCAGTTGGTCCGCCGCGCGGTCGCGGACGGGCACATCGGCTCCGACCGCGACCCGGCGGCCGAGACCAACCTGCTCCTCGCCCTGACCGGCTTCACACCCCTGATCGAACTGAACGTGATCGATCCGCAGGACGCGCTCACCGCGATCGATCTGCATCTGGACAGGTTGTTCAGCGGGAACGACCGGAATGTGTGACGGCGGCAGCCGTGGTCATCCGGCTTCGGACCCGATGATCGGGGGGCGCAGGTCGAGACCGCTCTCGCCTGCCGCTGTCGCCCACCCGGCGCCGGGCGTCAGTTCCTGTCCAGGCCCTCGGCGTCGGCTGCCCCGAGCTCACTCGGCCCGCAACCGCTGGCCTCTTCGCCCAACAGCGTCCGCACGTGTCGTCCCGCACGGTCGCCTGCTCTCAAGCCAAACGCCGGCTTCACGTCGGAACTCCCGGTCTTCGTCCCTCCTGGCGAGCCGCTCCGACTCCCGCTTCAACTCGCGCAGGACTCCTGGAGAGCCGGCCGGAGGACGTGGCGAGCTCGTACCAGGCCTCGTTGAGCCGCTCCACGAATCGCGGGGCCTCGTACTCGACCAGGCAGAACCCGAAAACCCGCTCTCGTTCGTACCCCAGGACATGTGGGATCGCCGAGTCAGGAACCGCATCGGGTATCACTTCGAGCCCGGCTCGCAACAGCGGTCTGAACACCTTGCGACACCGCTCCTGACGCCCCAACCCTTTGCCCCCTGCCCCGTTCGGCTTGATCGTGCAGCACCCAGCCTATGGCCGAGATCGCCCGGACAAGTCCTGGGTGGGTGGGTAGCCGGCTGGCCGGCTCGTCCGCGGATGTCGGATGTCGGGCACCGTTCTGCTCGATTGCCTCTCAGCGCATGCCTGATGGAGTGCCGGTTCAGCCGGTCGTGGTGTAGTGCTGAAGGTAGAGGAAGATCGACTTCCAGCCCGATCCCACATTGACGATGTGCAGCTGGCCGCCCGACGGACCGTAGTCCCAGGCGGCGATCCCCTGAACCTCGTCTCCGGACTCGACGTCCTGATGGAACTCGTAGCCGACCTGACCGGTGCTGACGTCGATCGAGTAGACCGACTTCGCCGAGTCGTCCACCGAGGCGTAGAGCCTGCCCTGCCACATCGCGGCGCCCTGGATTCTGCTCAGGGGCTGTGACAGTGTCACGGTCCTCACCACAGGGAGCGTCGATCCGGCCGGGAGGTTCAGGAGGTCGTTCAGGCTGTAGGCGACCAGCTTGTTCGTGCCGTTCGCGGCGTCCTGGTCCCAGGGCGAGGTGTAGACCAGCCCCGCGGCAGCGTCCACCGCGACCCACGGCACCCCGCCCGGCATCTGCGCAAGGGGCAGTTGCACATAGCGCCCCGTGTAGGTCAGGTCACTCGCGTTGTACAGCGCCAGCAGCGGATGCTGGTAGTCGCGGCCGCCATCCTCGATCGGTGCGATCACGTAGCCGCCGTAGTACTCCACGTCCCCGATGTGATCGCTGCCGTACGTCCCGCTCAGATCCCAGGGAATCGGGGCCACCGATGATGCGACCTCCGAGTCGTTGGCGACGGTGGCCTTCACCATCCCACCGGGCCCGGCATAGTAGAAATGCGTCCCGTCCGTCGCCACCCCCTGCCCTCGCTCAAGCGCGTTGAACCCTGTCCACCGCTGATAGTCGGCCGTCCGTGTCCAGGTCGCGGCCATTGCGGGAGACGCCGCACTCCCGACGAGTGTCGCGGCCGCGATTGCCACGACCGCCGAAACCCTGCCCAGCTTCATCCGATTCCACCCTCTCCTTGTTCTGCATTGCGGAACATCGTTTTTCAGGGGCGAGTGGATTACAGCAGCGGCGGACGACCACAGTCAATGAGCCCTGAATGAACGGCAGTTGGATGGCCGAAGAGGGCCCGGTCGGCTGCTCGGCAGGGCCGCCGAGGTTCCCGGGGACAGGAGCGGGACGGATCGGCCGGCATCCGCCGAAGGCCTGGCAGGCGGCCCGCTCGGCGCTCCCGGTCCCGGTATCTGTCCTGGTCCCGCCCCGGTCCGGAACCCGGTCCTGGTCCCAGCCTCGGTGTTGTGGTGTGACAAGCACGACTGCGAGGTTGTGCGGGGCCGGTCTCAGTCTGTGACGGAGCTCGGATCGTCGAGTTCGTGCAGCCCGGCCGGGTCCTCGTCGATCAGCACCTCCCCAGTCGCGGTGACGAAGCGCTGGGCGTGGCCCCGGTGGATGGACAGGAGTTGCCCGCTGGTGCCGGTCCGGCTCCGGTACACGGCCAGTGCTGCCCCGTATTTGCTGCTGTGGCCGGGGATTTCGGTGTCCGTGCTCCACTCTGTGCCGTCGAAGGCGGACCACCACAGCTGCTGGCGGGCGGGGTCGCGGTGGACGCACATCAGCTTGCCGTCGAAGACAACGAGGCCGATGTTGCTCCGGGTGCGGTGTCCGGGCAGTGCGCCCTCAAAGGTCCAGGTGGTGTCACGCAGCCGGCTCCAGTGGATCGCACCGTCCTTCGGGTTGCTGTGCAGCAGGTGCAGGGCACCGTCGTACACGGCGAGCGCCGGGGACCTCGTGGTGGCGCAGCCGGGGACCGGTTCGGGGGTGCTCCAGGTGCGCCCGTCCCGGCTGGTGGTGACCATGATGCGCTGGGCGGCGTCGGCGTAGGCGAGGTGGAGGGCGTCACGGAAGACGGCGAGCGCCGGACCGTAGACGCTCCCGGCGTCGGGGACCGGCAGGTCCGGGCTCCACTCGTTGCCGTCGTACGAGGTCAGCGCGATGCTCCAGTCGCCCGAGCCGCCGCGGTGAGCGCAGTACAGCCGGTCCTGGAACACGGCCAGAGCCGGGCTGCCCAGGGTGTGGTGGTCGGGGAAGGGCCGGTCCTCGGACCAGCTGCCGTCCGCGCGGTGTGCGGTCCACCAGAGGGCGGGGTTGTCGCCCCGGCCCTGGTAGACGCAGTACAGGTCCTCGTGGAAGACGGCCAGGGCCGGGGTTTCGGAGGCGTAGCAGGGCGTGAACTGCGTGTCGGACCCCCAGCCCGTGCCCGGGTCGAACACACTGAACCACAGTCCGGTTTCGCTCGGCGGCGCGTCGCGGGCCATGGGGGCGAGGAGGGTGGGTGCGGCCCATGGTGAGAGCAGCTCGCATCCAGTGCCGCGGGCGGCCGACCGGACCTTTTCGACGCGGCCGGGCAGCCGTGCGCCGACGCTTTCGGCCAGGGCCGCGGGCAGGACTCCGGCGAGCACTTCCTGGACCAGGCCGGGGAATCCGCTGACGGGCCCGCTGCCGTCGGGAGGCGCCAGGCGGTCGACGGACCGCTGGTCGAGGCCGAGGGCGAAGCCCCACTCCAGCAGGCGAACGGAGACGGCCGCCCCTGCCCCGGCGAGTTCCTCGCCTGCGCGCTCCGCGCGTTCGACGGCCTTGACCGACGGGGTGTCCGCGCCGAAGTCCGGTGCCGTGTTGTTGTTCCGCCCGGGGGCGGCGCCTTCGATCGCCATGCTGTCTTCCTGCCTGCAGGGCCGCGGGCCGGTCGGTCGGCTCGCCCGCGCGGTGCGCAGTGCGCGGGCGAACCGTCCAGGCCCACGGACATGGACGCTTGGGGGCCCGTTCCCGGCGAGGTCTGCGCCGGTCTGCGGGCTTCTTACGCTTCACCGGGCGTGCCGGTGCGACAAGCGGCCGGTCGATCGCCCGCCGTCGGCGCACGCGCCGGGTCAGGGGGCGGCGCGAGGACGAAGAGGTGGGTGGCGACCGGGTCGGCTTCGGGAGGGGGATGGTCGGCGGCTGGAGGGGGAC
>NZ_JBCEWQ010000042.1:0-55404 GCF_038448545.1 Streptomyces sp. CLV115 | reverse complement strand
GGGCCGCCCGCCCCACCACAAAGTTCAGAGCACGCAGGGCCGGCGAAGTGGGGCGTCCGTCAGATACCGGAGCAGTTGCACGGTGCGGATGATGCGGCCGACCTCGCGGAAGGCGCTGTAGGTGGCGTTCTTGTCTTCCGGATCGACGCCTCCGCAACCCTGCGGGCCCCGGCCTGGTCGTACGTCACCCCAACCCGGCGGCGCACCTCCCTGCGCCGGCGCTCGGCCGTCCGGCCTGTTCCCCACAACGGCTTCGTGCCCTCCGGCAACTCCACCGCGTGGCGGACGAAATCGACCACCATCTCCGGGTACTCGTCCGGCTTCGGAAACCGGCCCATTTGCTGATAGGACTTCAACGCCAGCAGCAGCGCGGGCTGATGGCCGTCGGAATCCATCCGTTCAGCCGCCCACGCCGCCTCCTCCCGGGTCGGCGCGAAGAACAGATGCAGCTCGTGCGCGGTGATCAGCCGCTTGAACCGCGGATACGCGGTCCGTTCGATCGAGGTCACAACCCACCCCGGTCCAGACGGTGGTCGACATCACCACCAACGACACTGGGCCGAACGAGTGACGGCCGGTCCGACCGAAACACCGAGATCAACTATTGGCGGCTTTCGGGCTCATCTCGGCGATACCCCCCTCAGGCCCGGTCACCGTCGGGGTCGTGGTGCCGTCGGTCGGTCAGGGTGGCGCCGTGGGCGAGGACGATATCCAGTGCCGCGTAGTCCGATCCGGGGCGGCGGACGGGTATGAAGACGTCCAGGCGGTCGCGCTCGGTGCTGTAGCCGGCCTTGGTGGCGCGGGGCTTCAGGGCCGGGCTGCCGACGTGTCCGGCCAGGCCGCTCACGTCGAGACGGACGCCGTTGTCCGGGCTTCCGGACACATAGGTGATCCGGGACCAGTCCAGCAGGCCGGGAAAGGGCTTGAGCGTCAGGCCCTCGCGGGTGAACGTCAGGGCTCCCCAACGGAGTGCGCCGCCCGCGGCCAGTTCTTCCAGGTGCCGCGCCGCGACGGCTTCGGCCACGCCCCGGGAGGCGTGTGTGGTGAACGACCGGGCGTTGCCGACAGGGGCCATGGTGGCCAGGCGCCAGAAACCGGATTCCTCGCGGACCTTGATGTAGTCGAGGTCTCTGAGGCGGATCGGGCTGCCCTCGTACGGGCGCAGGACGGTCTTGAGCACGTCGTGGGAGTGGCTGAAGTTGATGCGGACGGACACCCTGGTCGACTCGACGGAGGCGATCTCGTCCCAGGTGAGGCACAGCGTGCGGCGTCCGGGGCGGCGGAACTCGAAGCCGTGCTCGTGCTCGTGGAGCCTGATCCGGGTGTGCCGGACAACGATCGCGGCGCACACGGCGGCCGCCGCGGGGATCGCCCAGAAGGCGAGGCGGAAGGAGCCCTCGTCGTAGTGGTCGTCGGCGATGGTGCACATCACGATGAACACGATGACGAGCGGGGTGAACACCATCAGGGGCCGCCTGGGCATCGCTCCCTGGTAGGTCCACACGCGCTCCCCCAGCCGCCCGGGCTGTTCGCCGCTCCCCGTCGCCGCCCCTGCCGTCAACGCACACCTCGTCTGATCGTCCGGTTCCACGTCGTCGAGTGTCGGACCGGTGTGCGTGCGGGGCTACGGGAGAACTACTCAATTGTGGCCGCTGGTCGGCCGGTCCCGGTCGTCGTACGTCCGTAAGATGGCCGCCCATGGGGACGGGGGCAGGCGCGTTGACGTCGCTGATCGGGCGGCGGGCGGAGACGGCACGGATCGCGGGACTGCTGTCCGGTGCCCGTCTGGTGATGCTCACCGGGGTCGGTGGTGTGGGCAAGACGCGGCTGGCGCTGCGGGTGGCCTCGGACGTGGCGGGATCGTTCCCCGACGGGGTGTACGTGGCCGAGCTGGCCGATCTGCGGGATCCCGGGCTGCTCGCGACAAGTGTTCTGGGCGCCCTCGACGTGGCCCGTCCGGGGCGCCCGGGTGCAGATGCGACGGCCGCACTGGTGGCCCGGCTGGGCGAGCGGCGTGTCCTGCTCGTCCTGGACAACTGCGAGCATCTGATCGATGCCTGCGCCCGGCTCGCCGACACACTGCTGCGTTCTGCCCCCGGCCTGCATGTGCTGGCGACGAGCCGGCAGTCGCTCGGGATCGCGGGCGAGCAGGTCTTTCCGGTGGAGCCGCTGACCGTGCCGGAGGCGGGTGACGTCGCGGACGCGGGGCGCCGGGTGCGTGCCCTGAGCGGCAATCCGGCGGTCGCGCTGTTCGCCGAGCGGGCCGCCGCCGTGCTGCCCGGCTTCACGGTGACGGAGTCCGACACCGCCGCCGCCGTCGCCGAGCTGGTGCGCCGGCTGGACGGGCTGCCGTTCGCGATCGAGCTGGCCGCGGCACGCGTCCGGAGCCTGACGCCGCACGAGATCCTGGAGCGGCTGACGGACCGGTTCGCGCTGCTGACCGGGGGCAGCCGCGTCGCCGCCGACCGGCAGCGCACCCTGCGCGCACTGATCGACTGGAGCCACGAGCTCTGCACGGAGCGCGAGCGGCTGCTGTGGGCGCGGGCCTCCGTGTTCCAGGGCGGTTTCGACCTCGACGGACTGGAACGGGTCTGCGCGGACGCCGAGCTGCCGACGGCGGCGGTGCTCGACACGCTCGACGCCCTGGTGGCCAGGTCGATCATCAACTGCCGTCAGGAGAACGGACGTTCGCTCTATCGCATGCTGGAGACGGTATGGGAGTACGGGCACGAACGGCTGGTCGCGTCGGGCTCGCTCGACGCGCTCCGCGCCCGCCACCGGGACCACTACGCGGAGCTGACCGCGCGGGCCGGGCAGGAGTGGTTCGGGGCCCGGCAGGTCGGCTGGTTCACGCGGCTGCGGCGGGACCATCCAAACCTGCGCGCGGCCCTGGAGTTCTGCCTGGAACAGCCGGGGCAGGCGCGAGCCGGTCTGGCTCTGGCGGTGTCGCCCCGGCACTACTGGCTCACGGCGGGACTGCTGTCCGAGGGGCGCCGCTGGCTGTCGCTGCTGCTCGCCGCCGACCGGGCGCACGGCGGCCCGGACACGGACGTGCGAGTCCGGGCGCTGGTCACCGACACGTATCTGGGCATTCTGCAGGGCGCCCCGGACGCCGAGGTGCGAAGTGCGCTCGCCGCGTGCGAGGAGGCAGCGCGGCTCGGCGGTCATCGTCGGGAGTCGGCGTGGGTGTGGCATCACCACGGGATCCTCGCCGTCTGGCGCGAGGACTTCGCAGGCGCCGCCGGGCTGTTCGCGCGGGCGTGCGCCGAGTTCCGTGTGCAGGGGTGTCCCGACGCGGAGCTCGAGTGCCGGGTCAAGTTCGCCATCGCGCACGCCTACGGGGGTGACGTCGCGCGGGCCGCCGAGGCGTGCGGCGAGGTCGAGGACGCCGCGCGGGCGCGGGGCGAGTCGTGGCTGCACGGGATGGCGCTGCTCGCCCGTGCCCTGCTGGCGCGGCGGGCGGACGCGCCCGGGGACGCGATCGGGCACGCCCGGGCGGCCATCGGCCTGCTGCGGCCGTTCGAGGACTGGTGGGACGTGGCCATGTGCGTGGAGGTGATCGCGTGGAGCACGCGGGGTGCGCCGCGGCGCGCGGCCCGGCTGCTGGGTGTGCTGCATCTGCTGTGGGGGTCGCTGGGCGGGCGGCTCGGCTCGGCGCCGTTCATGTCCGGGCAGCATCTGCGCTTCGAGGCGGGGGTGCGGGAGGCGTTGTCCGGGGCGGTCTTCGAGCGGGAGTTCCGGCGCGGGGCGCGGGCGACGGTGGACGAGGCAATGGCGTACGTACTGGACGATCCGGCCGGGGCGCCGGGGCTGACGCGGCGTGAGAGCCAGGTCGCGGAGCTGATCGCCGCAGGGCTCACGAACAAGGAAATCGCGGTGCGGCTGACGATCGCGCAGCGCACCGCGGAGAACCATGTCGAGCGCATCCTCGGCAAGCTGGGGTTCACGTCGCGTACGCAGCTGGCGGTGTGGACGTACGAGCAGCGTGACGCGCCCGCCGGAACTGACGGAGCGCAGCATCGGTCCGTCAGGTCCCACAGCAGGCGGTAGTACGTGATCCGCTGCGGGCCGGGAAGTGTGCGCTCGGCCGGCCAGCGCGCAGAGTCGCACCGAGGACCTTCACGGTGGTGGTGTACTGCATGTAGATGTCGAGCCGCAGCCGCAGGGCCAGGGCCTCCTTGACATCCTCGCGCTTCCACCGACTCCGATCGGCGATGAGAGTGGCGACGTTGCCGATCGCGGCCCCGGCCAGGGTGGAGAGCAGCGGCAACCAATCCATGCCGGCCGGTTCGGGCCGCCCCATGACGACGGCACCAGGCACGCTGCCCCGTCATCGGTCCGGGGAGCACTCCTCTCCCGCGGCTACGGGTGCAGCACGACCTTCGTGTAGCCCTCGATCCGCTTGTCGAACTTGTCGTACGCCAAGGGCACCTGTTCCAGGGGCAGTTCATGCGAGACGACGAAGCTCGGCTGCGCCCGACCCTCGATGATCATGTCGCGCAGGTACCGGTTGTAGCGCTTCACGTTGCACTGCCCCGTACCCATGCGCAGGCCCTTCTCGAAGAGCTTGCCGATCGAGACGAGGAGCATGCCGTGCTTGGCCTGCTCGTCGGGGCCACCGGGGTCGGACGGAACGTAGAGGCCGGGCACGCCGAGCGCTCCGGTGGCCCGGACCGTGCCGACGAGCGAGTTCAGGACCGTCGCCGGTTCCTCGTGGTAGGTGCCGCGTGCCGACGCCTGGTAGCCGACGGCATCGACGCCCTTGTCCGTGCCGATGCCTTCGGTCTGGTCCTTGATCTGCTCCACGGGGTCACCCTCGGCGAAGTTGACCGGAATCGCACCGATCTCCCTGGCCTTTTCCCACCGCTCGGGAACGCGGTCCACGACGAAGACCTTCTTCGCGCCGCGCAGCAGGGCCGAGTAGGCGGCCATGAGCCCGACCGGCCCGCCGCCGTACACGGCGACGCTCTCACCTGGGCGGACCCCGGCAAGTTCGCAGCCGTGGTAGCCGGTGGGGAAGATGTCGGCGAGCAGCATGAAGTCGGTCTCGTGCTCGTTTCCCGGCGGCAGCTTCAGGCAGTTGAAGTCGGCGTACGGAACGCGCAGGTATTCCGCCTGGCCGCCCGGCCAGGGCCCCATTGCGACATATCCGTAAGCACCTCCCGCAAATCCAGGATTGACGGTCTGACAGAATCCGGTGAATCCCTCGACGCAATTGACGCAGAACCCGCAGGCGACATTGAAGGGCATGACCACGCGGTCGCCCGCCTTCAGCGAGGTGACGCCCTGCCGGTTTCCTCGATGATTCCCATGTTCTCGTGGCCGAAGACGATTCCTGGCTCGGCTGCGGTACGGCCTTCGTACATGTGCAGGTCCGAGCCGCATATCGCGGTGGAGGTGATCTTTACGATCACGTCGTTCGCTCCGCGGTCGCGGCGCGACTGTCGATGCCTTCATCAACGGCGACTGGCTGCCGCTGTCGTGGTGGGAATTCTCCGACGGCCTCCGCGAGGACATCGCCGACCGCTGACCCCGGTGCGGACGGTGGTCCACGCCGCTGCCCGGGCTCTTGATCTTTGATCGATGCCGGAACGCTCCGCGCCCGCGCGGCCAGCACCAAGGCTCTGTCGCTGCCCCCGGCACCACGTAGGGGCCGTTTCTCATGGTGGGCCGGGCAGGCCGATCGGTTCGTCGCGCGGGGGCCGCTCAGGGCGTCACGAGCCGGGTTGCACTTCCACGGCAGGTCAGCCAACTCCATCACCCGGCTCCCGCAGTTCGTCGCCAAGTGCTCCTGGGTTCGTCGCCGAATACTCCCGCAACGCGTTCGCCATCTGCCGCATCTACGTCGGCGTCCTGCGGCTCGGGCCACTCAACGCGTGGCGGCGATGCCGCGGGGCACTGCGAAATCAACGAGCGCCGCCGTGCCCGGCGCGAGCTGGGCCCATGCGGACGGCACCACCAGTACCGCGACCGCGGAGGTCGGGAACTTCGCGCGGGCCCGCGCGAGTACCTCGTCGTCCCCGCCTCCCACCAGGGACAGGACCAGGTCCTGCACGCCGGGCTGGTGGCCGATCAGCAACACGGTCCGTCGCCGCTCGGGGACATCGCGCACGACGGCGGCCAGAGCGGACGCGCTCGCCTCATACACCCGCGGCTCGAACACCACCTCCGGCGACGCGTCCAGCTGGGCCGCGACGAGATCCCATGTCTGCCGGGTACGCCGGGCGGTCGAGCAGATGACCAGGTCGGGCACGCAGTGTGCCTCGCGCAACCAGCGTCCGGCCGCCGGGGCGTCCCGGCGGCCCCGGCCCGCGAGCGGGCGCTGGTGATCGGGTACACCGTCCGGCCGGGCCGACTTGGCGTGCCGCAGCACGATCAACCGGGCCGCACCGTACGTGGGCATGGTCTCACCCCGCTTCGGCCGCTGGAAGGCGCACGATCTCACGTGTGAGTTCCAGGCCGAGTGTCCGGTCCGGGGAGGCGAAGGTCTCGAACCTTCGCGCCCTCGGGCACTCCCGCGACCGCCTGCACACCGAGCAGCAGGTCGAGAACGGCTGGTGTGTCGAGACCGGCCGGCAGCGCATCAGCCGTCCGTCTCCGCCGTCCGCAGCACGTCGGCGAAGACGAGTACTCGTGCGTGGGCCGGACCTGGGGCGCCGTCGATGTCCGGCGTGTGCACGCACATCCGCAGCGGCCGATCGCGCGCCGACGGAAGTGGTGCCGCACGGTGCGTACGGCCGTCGATGATTTGTCGTCAACGCCTGCCTCCCTCCACCGTCGGCAGGTCACTCCAGACATCCGGTGAGCTGGAGAAAGGAGTGCCGCGCAGTTGCCACGAGCCGATCGGCTTCCTTGCGGCTTCCGCAGCCCGTCACCTGGTAGGCGGACTCGGGTGTCAGCCGGCCCAGAGCCGATGCCCAGGCGGCGGGCTCTGCATGCCAGCGGCTGAGATCCGTGGTGTCGACCAGGTCTACGAAGGATTCGACCTCGGCGACGCAGACCACTTCGTCCAGGTCATGCCGGCCGTCGTTCAGATGGAGCACTGCCACCGGCCAGGCCGCCACCTCGTCGCCCGGCAGTGCCGGCTCCTGCAACAGGACCATGGTCTGGATGGGGCGGCCGTCCGTGCCCAGGGTGTCCTCCACGCATCCCTTGCCGACAGGCCAGCCGCCGCGGCCCGTCGCATCGGACTCGTCCGGCACCGGACCGTCGTTCCTGCCGATGGACGACCCGACGGTCGATTCGACCGCGACAGTAATGTGAGGCATCACCCCCACCTCCCGCAATGCCAGAAGAATGGGATCACGCAGAGGCCATCAGCGCCGTGGTGGCGCGGTTACGGCGAGCCTCATCGCCGGTTGCGTCCATTGTCCTGCGCGGGGGCAGGCGTCACAACTGCCGCGCTCCGGCCGGACCGAGGAACGTTCTCGGTACCCGGTAGACTTGCCCGCGGCGGTGTTCCGGTGGGCACCGCACGGCGGTGGGGCACGCCGTACCCGAACCGCGGCAACGAAGCCGCCAACGGTCCCTACTTGTGACGCGCGCGCTCATGTACCAGCGCGCCCGGCGAGTAGGAGACGTACGTGGAAAAGTCCCGGACCCGCATACTGAACGAATTCGTCGACCCCGACATCGATCCCCGGATTCCCGCACAGCACAAAGAACCGCGGCAGGGCCCCGTGATCGCTGCCGTCGCGCTCGGCGGCGGGGCAGGAGCGGCCGCACGGTACGGGGCCTCGCTCCTGTGGCCCACACCCGCCGATGCCTTCCCGTGGACAACCTTGGCCGTCAACGCCGTCGGCTGTGCGGTCATCGGCGTCTTCATGGTCGTGATCACCGACGTCTGGGCCGCCCCTCGGCTTTGTACGCCCCTTCTTCGGCACCGGTGTACTCGGCGGTTTCACCACCTTCTCCACCTACGCAGTGGACATCCGGCGCCTCGTGAACGGGGGCGAAGCAAGCACCGGCCTGGCATACCTGGCGCTCACCCTGATGCGAGTGCCTGCCGGGTGATGCGGGGGGGCACGTGGTCGGACCGGTCAGCTCCTGGTGAGGTGCCGGCTGACGCACTGCGCGTACTGCCGCAGGGTGTCGGGCTGGTAGCACGCCTGGGTCCGGTTCGCGTACCAGGCCAGGAATAGGGCGGCCAGGGCGGCGACCACGATTGCGAGAACCGACGTCACCACGCCGGTGACGGCCCTGGCACGGCCGGGGCCGGTCGGTCCGGACGCCTTCAGGCCGACGGCGCCCAGGACCACGCCGATGAGGCCGAGTGCTCCGCCGAGGAGGACGACCGAGGTGAACAGGCCGGTGACGCCCAGCACCATGGCCGCGGTGGCCGGCCCGTCCTTGCCGACCGCAGGCCGTGTACTGAGGCTTGCCGTTCCTTGCGTGTTCATCCGTCATCCTCCGGTGGCGCCAACTGGGCAGGAAAGGATCATGAGTTACGGGTGCACGGGCGCACATCGCGAGAAGGCGGGAAAAGCTTCTCCCTCGACCGAGGGAGGTCTACCGCGCGCCGAGAAGCGATACTTGCCGACTACGACCAGGGGTTCTTCGCCGTTCCCGCGCGGCTCCACCTGTTCGGGCACGCTGTTCGTCTCCCTCGGAGCGATGGCGAGCGCTCCGCTGCCGCCGCTCGCCGCGCTTCCAGCACTGGCGTGACGCTCCACCCCATACGAAGTGCGGGCGGCGCCGGCCCTGCCGGTCCGGGCAGCCCTGGACGCCGCGGCCGGTCTCGCCCCGTCACCCGGCGCTTGCTGATCGCGTCCCCGCGCCACCTGCTGAAGGGGCCGCTGCCCCAGGTGTCGTACGGGAGCACGCGAGTAGGCCCGCCCGGCGGTCGGCTCTCGTCGTTGGTACAGAGAAGCTGCTGGGCCGGCGGAAGGGCCCGGCGATGAGGCCCAGCCGGAGCAGGCAGTGGTCCGCCTGCTCCGGCTGGGCCCGTACGGAACTCTCGCGGGGCCCTCTGCCCCGGCCTCGTCCTCGGTCTCGGTCTCGGCGCAACTCACCGGCTACGGCACGGGCTGCTGCTGGGTGACGCAGTGGATTCCGCCGCCGCCGGTGCCGAGGCGGTCGATGTTGAGCTGTTCGACGGCCCGGCCGGGGTAGAGCCGGGAAAGCGTGGCCTTGGCCGCGGCGTCGGCCTGGACGTCGCCGAACTGGCCCGAGATGACAGCACCGTTGCACAGGTAGTAGTTGGCGTAGGAGGCGAGGAAGTCGCTGCTGGTGGAGCGGATCTTGTTGTAGTCGGGGCCCTGGAGCCGGCTCACCGACATCGGGCTGCCGCTCGCCGTGGTGGAGGCGGACAGGATCTGGTACTGCTGGCGCGCATCCTCGGCGTAGACATCGGTGTCCGTCGCCAGGGGCATCTGGACGAGCGCCTGCCCAGGAGCGAGAAAGCGCGAGGTCGCGTCGACGTGGTCGTCGGTGATGTCCTGCCCGGACACGCCGTCGAACCAGATGACCTCGGAGGCTCCGTACGCGGCACACATGGCGGTTTCGAGCTGTGCCTGTGACTTGCCGGGGTTGCGCTTGGTGCTGATGAGGCTGCTGCGGGTCGCCATCAGGGTGCCGGCACCGTCCTGTTCGATCGCGCCGCCCTCTGCGACCAGGGCCGCGGAAGTGAACGGGACGCCGACGTAGGAGGCGATCCGCCCGGCTACGAGGGCGTCCTTGGCGTGGGTCTGCTTGTTGCCCCAGCCGTTGAAGTTCAGTCCGACCGCGTCGAGGCCGCCGGAGCCGTTGGTGCGGAAGACCGGGCCGCTGTCGCGCATCCAGCAGTCGTCGACCGGGATGGTGCTGATGACGGTGACCGCGGACCCGCACATCGACCGGGCGTTGGCCGCGCTGCCGGAGTTGGCGCACATGATGACGGGCTCGTACTTGGCGATGGTCCGTGCGATCAGCGCGATGTCGGCCTGGACGCCGCTGAGCAGCTTGCGGCCCCAGATCGCGGTGCTGTCCGGCCAGGCCATCCAGGTGCGGGTGTGGCGGACGTCCTCGATCGGGACGCGGAAGGAGCTCGCCGGAGCCGCCTGGCTGCGTGGCGACGCGGCCAGGGCTCGCCCCTCGCTCGCCGCGAGTGCAGCGCCCGCGGCAGTGAGCCCCGCCGCCGCGAGGAACCCGCGCCTGCCCATGCCCCTGCCCGGGGACTGGTTCCCTGCATGCTCGTTCATGTGGATCTCCTTCGTCGTTTCCGCCCAGCACCGCGGCACGGTGGGAGTCCGAAAACTAGAACTGACCGAGCGCTCGGTCAATAGTTTGGGCGACGGATCTCCCGAGTTCGCGCAACACTGCAGGTGGAGGCCGGGGTGCTCGTTAGAGTGACGTCATGGCAGCATCGGCAGAAGGCCCCCAGAAAATCTCCCCACCCTCTGTCCGGCCGGGGCGGTCGCGCGTGTCGGCGAAGGGCGAGCAGACCCGTGCGCGGCTGATCTCGGCCGCCCGGACCCTGCTGGCCGGTGAGATGAGCGAGCGTTTCACCACACGCAATGTGGCGGCCCTGTGCGGGGTTTCGCACGGAATGTGCCATTACCACTTCCAGAATCGCACCGATCTCATCCTGGCCGTCGTCGAGGACATCCGCCCCGAGTGGATCTCCCCCCTGGAGGCGGCGGTCTCCGCCCCCGGTACGTTCGCCGAGCGCGCCGAGCGCGTGGTCGATCTGCTCGGCCGGCCCGAGGGCACGGACCTCGCGCACCTGCACTCGGCGCTGCACTGGCACGCGTTGAACGACGACCGGGTGCGGGAGTCCCTCGATGCCGAGTACCGGCGCTGGCGCGCCGCGTTCGTCGACCTGTTCCAGGTCCTGGCCGACGAGCGCGGCGGGAACCTCGACCCCCGTCCGCTGGGCGCTGCCGTCGCCGCCGCCGTCGACGGGCTCGCCGCCGCGGAGTCGCTGGACGCCGGGGTCAATACCGGAGCGGTCCTGCGGACGCTCATCTTCACTCTCGCGGCCGGCGTCTGAGCCGGTCACGGCCCACCACAGCGCCCGACGGGCAGCCGCGATCACTTCCGGTTCCCGGACTGGCGGGACGGACTCCAGGAGGACCCGGGCATACGGGTGTTGTGGTGCGACGATGATCTTGAAGTCCTGACCCGCCCGGATTTGCCTGCGGCGACGTGCAGCGGGGTCGCGTTCGGCGACGTGCCGGGCGACCGGGTCGACGCCGGGACGGGCGTACCGCTCCAGGGAGCGGACGGATGCGTGGCGGGAGCGGGCCGGGCAGCATCGGGGTGGAGGTGCCGTCCTCCGCGTCGTGCGTCAGGGCACCGCGACGCAGCCGGCGAAGCGTCAAGCCCGCGTCGGCCAGGTCGCTCACCGCGTCCATGGCAACATGCGCGAGGTCCACGGGGTTCGGCGTCAGCTTCTCGCTCTCACCGCGTGCCGACGTCAGAGCCGCGATCAGTTGTTCCGTGCGGGCGTTGGCGCCCAGAGCGCGCCGGATGTCCGGTCTCAGGCCGGCGGGGACGCGGCCCTGGGCCAGGGGGATCTCCAGGGCGGTGCGCTGAAGGATGAGCGGGGTGCGGAGTTCGTGCGAGACGTGGGCGGTGAAGCTGCGCTGGGCGGTGAAGCTGCGGTCCAGGCGGTCGAGCATGACGTCGAAGGTGTCGCCGCCCGTGACCAGACAGTCGACGTTCAGCCGGCGAGGTCTCACTGAATGTGCCGCTACCGCTTCCAGCACCGGACCGGCCAGAACCTGGCTTCGGCTCGCACGCTCGCCGCCGGAGCCCGAACCGGCCGTCGAGCTGCCCTGGATGATCAGTTCCAAAGGGTGCCTGCGGAGGGTGTGGGGGTGGGCGGTCAGGCACCGGGGTCGACTTCGGGGTGTGTGAACCGCACGGGCTTGTCCAGCGAGCGGGCGTAGGCGATTTCGGCTCGGGTGCTGTCTCCGATGTAGTCGCCGACTACGAGCGCCTCATCAGCAAGCCGGATCTTCGCTCGGTGCAGATCGTCGAGTCGAACCTTCAGCGCCTCGGCCTCGACAGGATCGGACCAAAGTTCGTGCGGCGACTTCATGTCGCAACCCGGCTTGACGACAATCCTTCCGGCTTTGGTCTCCCGCAGATCGGCCTCGGTCATCTCGGTCATGAAACGTGTGGATCCGCAGATCACGACGATACGCGGGAGGCTCAACTGCTGCTTCGCCTCGGCGAGTTTCTCCGCGGGGGTGAGCGGTTGCGGGTATGGCACTGGTTTCTCCTGGTGGTCTGGTCCGAGGGGTGCCTGCGGAGACGAGAACGAGGATGTCCAAGATCGTCCTACGGCGAACGACGTGGACATCCTCGCGACAGCACGCTGTGCGACGACCGACGACATGCCAAAGGAGCATCCCGACCTGGCGCCGTGGCGCCCTCGGTCGGCATGGCGCCTCGCCCGAGCGATGCCGAAGCGGTCGCCCTCGCCATGATGCATGGCCATACTCGGCATCACCTCCGGGGCCAAATGGCTCCGCCATGCCCGTGCCCACCTGCGCCACCCCTTCCGGCTACTGCACCGGCCACCGGCCCTTCTTCCGGGGCCTGCGCCCGCACCTGGTCTGCACCCTTCTGGGCCGGCCCATCGCCTCCGCCCCGACCTGGGCCAAGGCCGACGAACGCCACATCCACCGGCTCGAACGCGGATGCGAACGCGAACTGCCCTAGCATGCAGTCCAGTTGCTGCGGCCGGCCCGCAAGGGTGAACGGGAACGGCCTGGCGCAGCCCTGTTCAAGCCGCTGCGACAGCTCATCGAATCGATCGACGAGACCTTCAACGGACACCTCGGCCTCGAACGGCACCGAGGGCGCACATCCGGAGGTGTCGTAGCCCGCGTCATGCAACGCGTCCTCGCGCTGACCGCCGCGATCTGGCACAACGACGCCACCGGACTAACCGTCCTGCGCCCACTGATCGGCTACGGTCACCGACCGCTTGGAACAGATCGTCTAAAGGGCCCGGCGGGCCTCCGCGATCCGCTCCGGGTCCCAGCCGGGGCGGGGCACGGACTCCAGGAGGAGCCTGGTGTAGGGGTGCTGGGGAGCGGCCAGTACTTCGGCGGTGGCCCCCGCCTCGATGACGGCGCCGTGCCGCATGACGATGACGTCATCGGTGACGCACCGGACCACGCCGAGGTCGTGGGTGATGAAGAGGTAGCCGATCGAGGTCTGCTCCCGGATGTCGGCGAGCAGGTTGAGGATCTGCGCCTGTACGGATACGTCGAGGGCCGCGACCGCCTCGTCGAGGACGAGTACGGCCGGCTCGACGGCCAGGGCTCGCGCGATGGCGACGCGCTGCCGCTGTCCGCCGGAGAGCTGTCGCGGCAGTGCGTCCGCGGCGCGTGTGCCCAACCCGACCTGGTCGAGCAGTTCCCGTATCCGCCGGGCGTGGTCGCGCTCGGGGAAGTGGAGCCGCAGTGTCTCGCGCAGGGCCAACTCGACGCCGGTCCTCGGGTCGAGCGACAGGAGAGGGTCCTGGAAGACCATCTGTACCTCACGGGCGCGGGCGAGACGCTTCGCCCGCCCGCGGGCCCGGTCGGTGCGGGACCGGCCGCACACAAGAACGTCGCCCTCGTCCGCCTGTTCCAGGCCGACGACGATCCGGGCGGTGGTGGTCTTGCCGGAGCCGGACTCTCCCACGATGCCCAGTGATCCGCCGTGCGGCAGTGTGAAGGACACGTCATCCACGGCCCGTACGGTGCCGAAGGTCCTGTGCAGGCCCCTGACGGCCAGCACGTTCTCCGCATTCTCGCCGTACCGGGTGCTCTCTGCGTTCTCAGACATCGATGGCGCTTCCTTCGAGTCGGTCGCTGTGGTGACAGGCCGCGTGGTGGTCCGGCCGGCCCGGAGCGGGCAGCGGCAACGGGGCCTGCCGGTCGCACAGTTCGGTGGCCAGCGGGCAACGTGCGGCGAAGGCGCAACCGGTCAGCTCCATTCGGAGGTCGGGAGGCCGGCCGTCGATGGCGGCGAGTCGGCCCTGCGGGTTCTCCATGCGCGGGGTGGAGGCGAGGAGGGCGGCCGTGTAGGGGTGTCGGGGGGACTCGAAGAGGACCTCGGCGGGTCCGCTCTCGGCGATCCGCCCGGCGTACATGACGTACACGCGGTCGCTGATCGCCGCCGCGAGGTCGAGGTCGTGGGTGACGAACAGCAGCCCGGTGCCGAATCGCTCGCGCAGTCTGCCCAGGAGGGCGACGACCTCGGCCTGGGTGGTGACGTCCAGTGCGGTGGTGGGCTCGTCGGCGAGCAGGAGCGACGGGTCTCCCATCAGCGCGGTGGCGATCATGACGCGTTGCAGCATGCCACCGGACACTTGGCTGGGGTATTTGGCCAGGGCGGTGTCGTCCAGCCCCACCGCCTCCAGAAGTTCTACCGCGCGGGCTTCCGCCTCGGCGGCGCTCATCGTGCGGTTGAGCCGCACGCTCTCGGTGAGGAAGTCGCCGATGCGCCGCAGGGGGTTGATGGCCGCCCGTGGGTCCTGGAAGATCATGGCCACCGTGCCGGTGCGCAGCGCGCGCAGCCGCTCGGGGTCCAGGGTGAGGACGTCGTGGCCGTCGACGAGGACGGTGCCTTCGGTGACGGCGCCCGGAGGCAGCAGGCGAAGGGCGCTGCGCGAGGTGAGGCTCTTTCCGGAGCCGGACTCGCCGACGAGGGCGACGGTCTCGCCGACGGCGACGGTGAGGTCGATCCCGTCGAGGACGGGGCGGGCGGTGCCGGGCAGGGTGATCCGGAGCCCCTGGATGTCGAGTGCCGGCCGGTCGGATGTGTTCATCGGTCTCTCCTGGCTACGCGGTCGGCCCAGCGCTCTCCGACCACGTTGAACGCGACCACCGTGAGCACGATGAAGACGCAGGGCAGAATCGCGGACAGCGGGTATCCGTGCTGGACGGCGGTCTGCCCGTCGAAGACCATGCGTCCCCAGTCGGGCGTGAGCGCCGGGACACCGAGGCCGAGGAAGGAGAGGCCGGCGAGGTCCATGAGGGCGTAGCCGAAGTTGATGGTGGACTGGGCGAGGACCACGGGGGCGATGTTGGGCAGGATGTGGCGCACGCAGATGTACAGCGCCGAGTGGCCTTGGACCTGGTAGGCGCTGACGTAGGGGCGCTCGCGCTCGGCGAGCACCAGCGAACGCGTCAGCCGGCTGACGTAGGGCAGGTAGGCGACGGCGAGGGCGATGACCGGAGCCAGCAGCCCTTCGCCGTAGATCGAGATGATGAGGATCGCCAGCAGCATGCCGGGGAAGGCGAAGACGATTTCGGTGCTGCGGGAGAGGACCGAGTCGAGCCAGCCGCCTCGCCAGGCCGCGGCCGTGCCGACCACGATGCCGGCGACGGTGGAGAAGAGGACCACCCCGAGCGGGCCGAGCAGCGAGGCGCGGGCGCCCAGCAGGAGCCGCGAAAGGGTGTCTCGGCCCGCGGCGTCGATGCCGAGCAGATGCCCGGACGAGGGTCCGGCGAGCGCGTTGCCGAGGTCGACGGTGTTGGGGTCGTACGGCACGACAAGGGGGGCGAGCAGCGCCGCGCCGACGACGAGGACGACGAAGGCCAGGCAGCACAGGTGGAGCGGTGACCGGGCCGTGCGGATCCTGGCCGGACCGGGTCGGCGGGTGAGGACGGCGGTCATGCGGAGGACCTCCTCGATCCGAGGGTGATCCGCGGGTCGACCAGCGGGAGCAGGAGGTCGACGATGAGGTTCACGATCATGAACAGGGCGACGATGATCAGGGAGATGGCCTGGACGGTGGGGAAGTCCTTGGTGGAGGTGGACAGTTCGAGGAGCTGGCCGATGCCGCCGATGCCGAACGCGCTCTCCACGAGGATCGTGCAGACCAGGAGGGTCGAGACGATCAGGCCGCCGGTGGTCAGGACCGTGCCGAGCGAGTTGCGGAACGCATGTCGGCGGACGACCTGGCGCTCGGGCACACCCCGGCTGCGGGCCACCGTGACGTGCTCGCTGTCCAGCGCTTCGAGCATCGCCGAGCGGGTGACCCGGGCGAGCAGGCCGATCAGGTAGAGGGCGAGCGCGATCGCGGGGAGGGTCAGGTGCCAGAGCTGGTCGAAGAGGCCCTCGCCGGCACCGCCGCTCGGGAACCAGCCGAGTTTGACGGCGAACAGAGCCTGAAGGAGTACGGCCGCGACGAAGGACGGGGCCCCGACGGCGAAGGTGGTGGTGACCAGGACGGCGGAGTCCGTGGCACCGCCGCGTACGGCGGCGAGCCGGCCGAGCAGCAGGCCGACGACCACCACCACGACCAGGGCCATCGCGATCAGCAGCAGGGTGGTGGGAAGGCGGTCGGCAAGCAGGCCGGAGACGTCGGTGCGGTACGTGATCGACCGCCCGAAGTCGCCCTGCGCCATGTCGCCGAGCCAGCGCAGGTACCGGACGAAGAAGGGGTCGTCCAGGTGGTATTGGGCGCTGATCGCGGCGAGGGCCTCGGGCGAGGCCGAGCGGCCCGAGAGCAGGAAGCTCGCGGGGCTGCCCGGCGCGAGGTACATCGCGCCGAAGACCACGAACGACGCGCACAGCAAGGTGACGATCATCTCCGCGAGCCGCCGTGCGGCGAATCTGGTGAAGCTCACGGTGCGGCCCCCACATCGGCGGCCCACGGGTAGTACATGTAGGAGATGGTGGTGGGGGCGCCGCTGATCCTCTTGTTGAGGAAGACCGCGGTGGGCCACTCGGCGACCGGGATCCACAGCAGCTGCTCGGCGGCGTGCTTCTGCAGCTCCACCTCGATCGCCAGGCGCTCGTCCGGGTCGTACGCGGCGGTCGCCCGGTCGATGCCTTGGTCGTACTTCGTGTCGCTGTAGCCGGCGAAGTTCAAGTAGGCGCCGGTCCTGAAGTTCGAGAGCAGGTCCAGCGGGTCCGTGATGTTCTGGTAGGAGGTGTAGGGGAACAAGTCGATGCCCTCGCGCGCATCAGGGTCGGTGAACAGCGCGGTGAAGGCGTTCGGGGCGATGGTCCTGAGGCGGATGTCCAGGCCGATCCGGGTGCCGGCTGCCTGGAGGGCGGTGGCGAGGAGGGAGACGTCCTGGCCGATGGAGCTGGTGGCAACGGTCAAGGTCTTGCCGGAGGCGCCGGCCTCCTTGATCAGCTTCGTGGCCTTCTCGATGTCCCGCTCGGCGGGTGGCAGTGAACCGAAGGCGGCTTGTCCGGTCCGCTTCGAGGCTCCGGCCCAGGAGGCCCGGGGGGTGAGCGAGTTGGTGGCGGTGCCCGCGCCGCCGAGTCCGGCCTTGACGAACCCGGAGCGGTCCAGCGCCAGGGACAGTGCGCGGCGCACCCGGACGTCACCGAGCGGCCCCTTCATGTTGGTGACGTTGACGTTGACCGTGGTCAGGCCCTCGCCGAAGTAGAGGGTTCCGGGGCCGCTGTTCCTGAGCCGTCCGTAGCTCTCGGTGGGGATGAGGTAGCCGCCGTCGGCCTCCCCGCTGAGCAGGGCGTTGGTACGGGCCGAGGGGTCGGTCATGAAGCGGAAGACGACCTTGCCGGCCTTGGCCTTCTTGCCCCAGTAGCCGTTGAACCGGTCGAGTTCGACGGACTGGCCCTTGTTCCAGGTGCCGAGCTTGAACGGGCCGGTGCAGGCGAGGCCACCGGAGGTGCCGTAGTCCTTGCCGGCGGCCTCGACACCGGCCTTGGAGGCGACGACGCCGGCGGCGGTGGCCATGTACTGGGGGAACTGGGAATCGGGCTTCTTGAGCCCGACGGTGACCTGGAGCGGACCGGTCTTCTTCACGGAGGCGACGTTCTGGAAGATCTGGGCCCACGCGGCGGCGTTGTCGGGGTCGGTCTGCCGGCCGAGGCTGAAGACCACGTCGTCGGCGGTCATCGCCCTGCCGTTGTGGAAGCGCACCCCCGGGCGAAGGTCGTAGACCCAGGTGGTGGGGTTCGGGTTGGAGGCCTTGCGAGCCAGGCCGGGTTCCATGGTGAGCTTCGGCGTCCAGCGCATCAGGCTCTCGCACACGTTGGAGAGGATGGTGTTCTGCGGGTAGTCGAACGCCATGGTGTAGTCGAGCGTGGGCGGCTCGGCGTAGGTGGCCCAGGTGAAGGAGTCGATCTCGCCCCTGGCGGCGGGCGTGCCCTTCGAGAGGGTGAAGTCGCCGGGGTGACTCCCCTCGTCCTTGGGCGGTCCCGAACAGGCCGCGACCAGGACTGCGGAGGTCAGGAAGGCGGCCATGGCGGCCGGGCGGCGGTGGGTCGGCCCGCCGCGCGGCACCCTCGCGCGTCTGCCGGTGCGGGGTACGGGTGTGCTCATCGTCGCGCTCTCTTTCCGTACGTGGTGTGCGTACGCGATGGGGGAGGCAGCCGGACCCGGGAGGGGTCCGGCAGGAGCGGGCGGGCCCGGTCCGGGTCACGCGCCGGGGCGGACGGCGGGGATCTGCTGCGTGATGCAGTGCACTCCCCCGCCGCCGAACGCGATCACGGGTGCCCGCACACCGACGACCTTGCGGCCGGGGTAGGCCTCGGCGATCACCGCGAGGGCGTCCTCGTCCCGGGGCACGCCCGCCACCGGGACGACCACGCCTGCATTGGCGACGTAGTAGTTCAGATACGACACCTCGACCTCGCCGCCGGCCACATCGGCGAACGCGGTCTGCGGGACATCGATGATCTCGAACGGGCGGCCGTCGGCATCGGTCGTGGCCTCCAGTACCGCGCGGTTGGCGCGCATGCGGGCGTAGTCGGGGTGCGCGGGGTCGTCGGGCAGCGAGACGACGACCTTGCCCGGGGCGGCGAAGGCGCAGACTCCGTCGACGTGACCGTCGGTCTCGGTGTCGAGGAGTCCGCCGTAGGGAAGCCAGACAACCTTGCGGACGCCCAGCCGGGATTTCAGCTCGGCCTCGATCTCGTCCCGGTTCATGCCGGGGTTCCGGTTGGGATGCAGGAGGCACTGTTCGGTCGTGATCAGCGTGCCCTCGCCGTCGACCGTGATCGCCCCGCCCTCAAGGATCATCTCGGAGGCGATGCGTTCCACCCCGAGGTGGTCGAGGAGCAGCGCGCTGATCCGGTCGTCGGAGTCGTACGGGTGGTGCTTGCGGCCCCAGGCGTTGAAGCGGAAGTCGACACCGGCCCGGCGCCCGTCGCCGTCCAGGACGAACAGCGGCGCGGAGTCACGGAACCAGGAGTCGTCCAGCGCAAGCTCCACGACGGTGATCTCCGGGCCGCAGCAGGTCCGGGCGTCCTCACCGTGGCCGGGCGGGGCCACCATCGTCACCGGTTCGAACTCCGCGATCGCCCGGGCGACGTTCGCGTACTCCTTCTTGACGTCGTTCAGCACGCTGCCCCAGAGGTCGGGGCGGGTGGGCCAGGCCATCAGGCAGCCCTCGTGCTCGGACCACTCGGCGGGCATACGGAAGGCGGTCATCTGAGATCTCTCTTCTTTCGCCAGAGGTACCGGTCGGTCGGCGGCGAGCCGGCACAAGGCCGGACCGGGCCAGGGACGGGTACGTGGTGGATGGAATCTTCTACTTGACTGAAAACTCAGTCAAGAGAGAAGTCGGGAGTCGTTCAGCTTTCGGGAACGCAGCGGCGCCGGATCAGAGGAAGTAGAGGCGGCTGAGCGAGACCTCTTGGGCCGGCTCGGAGCGCAGGGGCGTCCCGTCGAGCGTGACCAGACCGGTGCGGCCGTCGACCTGGACGTCTCCCAGCCGCGTGTTGCCGATCATGTCCGCGGGGCCGATGCCTCGGGTGCCGCGCACGGCGACCCGGCGCCGGCGGGTGGTCATGCCGTCGTACGGGCGGCCGGAGGATCCGGACTCGGCGGCGGCACGGCTGACGAAGGCCACGGAGAGCTCGGCCGGGGTCGCGCCGTGGGCACCGAACAGGGGGCCGAGGACAAGGGGTTCACAGGTGTCGGTGGCCGCGTTGGGGTCGCCCGTCACTCCGTAGGCGGGAAAGCCGTTCTTGATGACCATCTGCGGCTTGGCCCCGAAGAACGGGGGGCGCCACAGCACGATGTCGGCCATCTTCCCGACCTCGATGGAACCGATCTCGTGCGCGAGGCCGTGGGCGATCGCCGGGTTGATGGTCAGCTTGGCGATGTAGCGGAGCACGCGCGCGTTGTCGTCTTCCCGGCCGTCGCCTTCGAGCGGGCCGGCCTCGGCCTTCATCTTGCCCGCCATGGCGAACGTGCGCCGGACGGTCTCCCCCGCCCGCCCCATGCCCTGCGCGTCGGAGGAGGTGATCCCGATCGCGCCGAGGTCGTGCAGGACGTCCTCCGCGCCCATCGTCCCGGCCCGGATCCGGTCGCGCGCCATGGCGGCGTCGCCGGGCAGGTCCGTCTTGAGCGCGTGGACGGAGACGATCATCCCGTAGTGCTCGGCCACCGCGTCCCGCCCGAACGGCAGCGTCGGATTGGTGGAGGAACCGATGACGTTCGGCACACCGGCCATCTTCAGCACGTTCGGTACATGTCCGCCGCCGCAGCCCTCGATGTGGAAGGCGTGGATCGTCCGGCCCTCAAGAACCTTCAGGGTGTCCTCGACCGACAGACACTCGTTCAGGCCGTCCGAGTGCAGCGCGACCTGTACGTCGTGCTCCTCGGCCACCCGCAGCGCCGTGTCCAGGGCCCGGGTGTGCGCGCCCATGTCCTCGTGCACCTTGAAACCTGACGCCCCGCCCTCGGCGAGCGCCTCCACCAGTGGCGCCGGGTCGGACGACGAACCGCGGGCGAGGAAGCCGATGTTGACCGGCCAGGCGTCGAAGGCGTTGAAGGCGTGCTTCAGCGCCCACGGCGAGTTGACGCCGACGCCCCAACTCGGGCCTGTCTCCTGGCCGATGACGGTGGTGACACCGCTGGCGAGCGAGGCCTCCATGATCCGGGGCGACAGCAGGTGCACATGGGTGTCCACCGCCCCGGCGGTGGCGACAAGCCCCTCCCCCGGGATCATTGTCGTCCCCGTACCGACGACGACGTCGACGCCGTCGAGGGTGTCGGGATTGCCGGCCCGCCCGATCGCGGCGATCCGGCCCTCGCGGATCCCGATGGACACCTTGCGGATACCCAGGACGGCGTCGATCACCAGCACATTGGTGATCACCACGTCGCAGGTCTCGCGGACGGCCGCGGCCTTCAGGTGCATCCCGTCGCGGGCCGTCTTGCCGAAGCCGGCGAGAAACTCGTCACCCGGCTTCTGCGCGTCGGCCTCCACCCGGACCACGAGGCCGGAGTCGCCGAGCCGCACCCGGTCACCGGCGCGCGGGCCGTGCACGGAGGCGTACTCGTACGGATCGATGTGGCGGCTGTGCCCGGGGGCGCAGTGGTCGCTGTGCCTGGTCTGCCTGCTCACGGGGTCGCCCCTTCCCGGGCCGCGGCGGCATCGCCGTACGGGCCACATGCGCGGTCCACTCCGAGGTAGCCGCAGGCCGCTGCCCTGCGCAGGGCCTCTTCCTTCGCGCCGGGCGCGTCGAGGGGGCCGTCGACCAGGCCCGCGAAACCGATGGCGACCCGGGCGCCGCCGATCGGGACCAGGCCGATCTCGGCCTCGCCGCCCGCGTCGAAGCGGAAGGACGCGCCGGCCGGGATGGCCGGCCGCATTCCGTAGGCGGCGGCCCGGTCGAAATCCAGGCGCGGGTTCGACTCGAAGAAGTGGAAGTGAGAGGTGACGCTGACGGGCACCGCCGCGGTGTTGCGGACGGACAGCGTCCTGGCGGGCTCCGGTCCGTCGATGGCGTCCGAGGTGGGCAGCACGGCGCCCGGGGCACCGTCGTTGTGCTCCCGCTCCCCGAACGGATCGGCAATCGCCGCGAGCCGGGTGCCGTCGTCGAAGACGGCCTCGACCTGGATCTCGGTGACCACGTCGACGACGCCGGGCAGCACGTCGTCGGGACCGAGGACGGAGCGGGCCCGCTGGATCGCCTCGGCCAGACGCAGGCCGTCGCGGGCCGCCTCGCAGACCGTGTCCGCGACGAGCGCGGTCGCCTCGGGGACGTTGAGCCGGAGCCCGCGGGCGTGGCGGGTCCGGGCGAGTTCGGCGGCGGTGAACAGCAGCAGGCGGTCCCGCTCGGTGGGAGTCAGCGGCATGACAGCCCCCGACCAGTTCCCCCGACGCATACGCCGGTCGAAACCATGGTGTTCATTCCTTCTCCGGAAGGTGGGCGAGATACCTGTACGACACGGTCGCCGGGCGCCCCGGAAACGGGCGGGGGCACCATGGGCCGAGAAGAACCTCGGCAGGTATGGGAAGTCGGCCGAACGCCTGCGGGAGCAATCCGTTCTCGGCGACGCCTCACTGTGACACTGACTGAAAAACCAGTCAATACTTCGGGTGAATTCCTGCCGTCGACCGGGAGACGTCAGTACACGGGCATGGCCGAGCGAGGACAGGCCCGGGTGAGGGGCTTTCGGCGGGCTGGGCCCGCGGCGCACCGCGGCGCCGCAGTCAGGTGCCGCCCGGGCTCAGCGGAGCGCGGCCAACTCCGTGTCGATGGCGCCCCGCAGCAGGGCGCGTGCGTGATCGATGCGGATCCCACCGCTGAGCCAGCGCATGCTGAGCCCTTCGAGGAGTGCGGTGAGCCGCTCCCCGGCCGAGGCCAACGCCGCCGCCGGCGCCATGGGCTGCACCTGGCCGAGCAACGCCGCGATCTCCTGCGCCCACACCAGCGTCGCCCGGGCAAGGTCCTCGCGGAGCAGTTCGTCGAAGACGGCACTCGCCCGCAGCTCGCCCCAGGCCGCACTGTTCTCCCGCACCTCGACGGTGTCCTGGAGCTCCAGGAGCAGTGTCTCCTCAAGCTCTTCGCGCGGGCTCAGCGGCGGGGCGTCCGGATCGCGTTCGGTGGTGTAGCGCTCGGCGCGGTCGCTGATGTACTCCAGCGTGGCGCGCAGGATTCCGGAGCGGTCCTTGAAGTAGTAGTAGATGAGCGCCGTGGACACCCCGGCCTCTGTAGCGAGCTCGTCCACGCGCAGCCCACGGATGCCGCGCCGGGCAATGACCCGTGCGGCCGCTTCGAGGATCTGAGTACTGCGAGATGCCATCCCTGAACCCTACCGGGTGGCTTCCGTCGTGCTCCGCACGGCTGTGGGGTGGCATCCGGACCCCGGCCCCAGGTCATCCGGCGCGGCGACAGTGGTCCACGACGACCGTGACGGAACCGCCGTCCGAGGCCGCTTCGACGAGGCGCGCGATCACGATCTCCTTCTGATCCGCACTCCGCAGACAGAAGGACCGTTCGTCGGCGAGCTCGGGCATGGAGGCGACAGCCACCGATCTCGCGGGGGTCGCCGGAGGACAGGGCCGTGTGAGCGGGCGGTGCACCGGGAGGCCGAGTCGTTTGACTGAAATTCCAGTCAGTGCCACAGTGGTGGGAGGCCTGGCCGATACCGCGGCCACCGGCGCTCGCGGTGCGGACGATGCACCCTTCCAGCAGGACTCGCGTCGCGCCCCTGCTTCTCCCACCTCTCCGTGCCCCCACCACGGCAGGACACCTCGGTTCTGCCGGTCCACGATCGGAGTCCACCGTGACCTCCTCCCCCTCCCGCCGCTCGGTTCTCCGTTCCTTCGCCGGAATCAGCGCGATCGTCCTCGGAGCATCCGCCTGCGGCCCGTCCGGCTCCGGTCAGGCCGGCGCCGCCAAGACCTCGGGACCGGACGTCGGGCCGGACGGAGGACTCCGGCTGGGCGCCGAATGGGAGAGCCACACCCGTACGTTCATGTCGTGGCCGGCCCTGGAGGCGGTCTGGGCGGAAGACCTGCCTTACGTACGCGAGGACATCGCACGGATCGCGCGTGCCGTGGGGGAGTACGAGGAGGTCGTCATGATGGCCAGGCCTTCGCAGCTGAAGGCCGCGCAGCGGGCGTGCGGATCCCAGGTGGAAGTCATCCCCATGGAGGTCGACGACCTGTGGGCCCGTGACATCGTCCCCGTCTTCGTGGAGGAGGACGGCGAGGTCGTCGGCGTCGACTTCAACTTCAACGGCTGGGGCAACAAGCAGCAGCACACCAACGACGCCCAGGTGGGCCGCAAGCTGCTCGCCGAGTACGGCATCCCCCGCGTCCAGGCCCCTCTGGTCGCCGAGGGCGGTTCCTTCGAGACCGACGGCGAGGGAACCCTCCTCATCACCGAGAGCTCGATCGTCAACGACAACCGCAACCGGGGGAAGAGCCGGGGCCGGATCGAGGAGGAGCTGATCGACACCCTCGGTGTGGAGAAGGTGGTCTGGCTGGCCGGTGTCCGCGGTGAGGACATCACCGACGCCCATGTGGACAGCCTCGTAAGGTTCACCGCACCGGGTGTGGTCCTCCTGGACCAGGCGGGCCCCGGCACTCCCCCGGACTCCTGGTCCCGCTCCGCCGACCAGGCTCGTTCGGTGCTCAGCAAGGCGACCGACGCACGTGGACGGCGCTTCGAGATCATCGACCTGCCCCAGCCCGACCTCGACAGGATCACGGGCGAGGGCGACGACTTCGTGTCCACCTACGCCAACTTCTACATCGCCAACGATGCCGTCTTCATGCCGAAGTTCGGCGACCGGCAGGCCGACGGCCGGACGAAGAGCATCCTCCAGGAGCACTTCCCGAAGCGCGACATCGTCCCGGTCCGGATCGACACGATCGCCTCGGGCGGCGGCGGCATCCACTGCTCCACGCACGACCAGCCCGGCAGACCTGCCGCCTGACAGCACGCACCGCCGGAGTCACTGCGCCCAGGGCCCGACGCCAATGGCCCCCGCAGGGCAGAGCACCGGCCCCCGGACCGACGCTCTTCACTCCCGTGTGAGGGACGGGAGGGCGTGTCCGCCGTCCCGTCTCTGATTGAACTGAAAATTCAGTCGACGTGAGACACTCGTGTCGAGGAGTACGAGGAGGGACGACGTGACCACGGACCGCCGCACCGCAATCCTGGAAGGCGCTGCCCGAGTCATATCCCGGAGGGGCGTGCGGGGACTGCGGGTGGAGCAACTGGCCGCCGAAGCCGGGGTGTCCACCGCACTGATCTACTACCACTTCAAGGACCGGGCGGGCATCCTGCGCCACACGCTGGAGTTCATCAGCGACCGGGCCGAGCGCTACACCGCCGGCGTGGAGGGGGCGACCGACACCGCCACGCCCCACCAGGAGCTGGAACGTTCTCTGCTGCTGGAGTTCCAGGATCATTCCGAGGTCCGCGAGAACAGCACGGCCTGGGGCGAGCTGCGAGCCAGCGCCGTCTTCGAACCGGAGCTGCGCAAGGACCTGGCGAGAGCCGGCCTGACCTGGACACATGATGTCGCGGCGCTGCTGGGCCAGGCGTGCCCCACGGTTCCCGCGCCGGCCCTCACCGCATCCGCCGAGCGCCTGACGGCCCTCCTGGAGGGACTCAGCACCCGCTGGCTGAGCGGCGCCCTGCCCCTCGCCCACGCCCGCGAGCTGATGCGGGAAGCGGTGTCCGTGGAGATCGGGCATCTGAGCCGTGAGTGGGCCCCCGGCGAAGTGCCGTCGCGGACGTAGCGATCCGGGCACTGTTCCTCAAAGGGCCCGCCCCACCGGCGGGCCCCCGGCATGCCGCCCGATGCCACGGACGCCGTCGGCCCGCCTCGGCGAAGTCGACGAAGGGGGCCCGGACGGTGTCGGGCCCCGCGCGAAGGTCCTGACATGCCATGGGCTGGAGCAATGACCGGCCCGAAGCCCTACGGGGCGGCAGGATGGACGTCTTGCCCACATCATGTGCCGGGAGCCGCGCGTGTACAGGTTGCTTGAGCGGAGCCACCAGGAGCAACGTCCGGATGCAGGTCCACACGGCGGCTTCGTCCACCGGCTCGGCAGCGTCCGCGCCGGCGTCGCTCGCTCTGCGGCGGAGTGAGCGGTGAGGTGGCCGGGCCGTCCCGGGGCGGAGCGTGGCTCGGCGGCGCCGCCCGACGGTGGGGGTCCGCGGGTGCCGCCCGCGCCCCTGTGGATGCGTTGGCTGCCCGCCGTCTATGTCGCGGGCATCCTGGTACTCGAACCCCTTACGCCCGTGCAGTGGCCGGTGAGCTTCCTGCTCATCGCCCTCCCTGTGATCGCGGCCTTCGCCCACGGCCCGGCTGCTGTCGCCGCAGTCACCGTGTTCGCCATCGCCTTCGAAGGAGCGCTGGCCGGCACGCCGTGCTGCGCGGGCCGCCCGGTCAGCTATGTGTGGGAGCGCCACTACGTGGCCACCTACCTGAGCACCGCCGTGGTCGGCGTGCTCGGAACTGTCCTGGCTGCCCACCGCGTGCGCCGGGAACGCACCCTCGCCACCGTGCGCTTCGTGGCCGAGATCGCGCAGCGTGTCCTGCTGAGCCCGGTCCCGCACCGCATCGGCCCGCTTCTGGTCGAAACCCTCTACCTGTCCGCCGCCGCGGAAGCACGCATCGGCGGTGACCTGTACGAGGCGGTCCCCACCACGTACGGACTCCGCGTCATCATCGGCGACGTACGCGGCAAGGGGCTGCCCGCCGTCGAGACGGCCGCCACTCTCCTCGGCGCCTTCCGCGAGGCCGCCCACGAGGAACCCGACCTCGCCGCCGTCGCCCGCCGGGCGGAGACGAGCATGAATCGCAGAGCCGCCCGCCTGGCCGGAAACGAAGTGAGCGAGCGCTTCGTCACCGCTGTCTTCGCGGAGATCCCCCGCCGTCATGTGGTCCGCATCGTCAACTGCGGCCACCCCCCGCCCCTCCTCATCCGCTCCGACGCGGTCACCGAACTGGCGACGACCGACCCCGCACCGCCCCTCAACCTGGGCATGCACCTGCCGGACACCTACCACATCGACGAGTACCCCTTCGGTCCCGGCGACCAACTGCTGCTCTACACCGACGGCGTCACCGAAGCGCGCGACCGCACCGGGGCCTTCTACCCCCTCCGTCGGCGTGTTCTCTCCTGGGGCCCTCTCCAGCCCCGGGAACTCCTCGACCGCCTCCACCACGATCTCCTCGTCTACAGCGACAACCACCTCCACGACGACACCGCGGCCCTCGCCATCCAACACCTGCCCGACTAGAAGTGCTCCTAAGGTCCTGACGCACCGTTGGGGAGGGCGCTGCGCACCGGGCTTCACCTGCGCGGTGCCGGTGGCGCCGCGTGGGCTCACGTTCCGCAGGCCCGGCACCCGTGTCAGGCGCTCAGCCACCCGAGTCGGTTCTGCGGGCCGTCCGTGGCGCAGCGGCCCGCCCCCGCTCGCGCCTGTCGTCGTGCTCCCACACATCGTTGAACAATCCCCCTGGTCGAGATGTGCGGATCCATCTCAGCGGACTGAAGGGAACAGCGCCGATGGGCGGATCAGAACGCCCGGGTCGAAGAACGCTTCTCGCGGGCGGACTCGTGGCCGCCTCGGTCGCACTCACGGGTTGCTCCTCGACGAGCGCCGCACCGCCGGCGGCCAGTACGTCGCCGAACGCGCCGCCGAGCACGCCCACCGAGGCATTCGCGCGACTGATGGACGGCAATGAACGCTGGGTGAGCGGAGACCTCAGGCATCCCGACCGGGATCCGAACCGACGCGAGTTCGTGGCCCGGAAGCAGGAGCCATTCGGGGCGATCCTCTCCTGCATCGACTCCCGGGTGCCCCCCGAACTCCTCTTCGACACCGGACTGGGGGACCTCTACGTGATGCGCACAGGAGGGGAGGCGGTCGGTCCGGTGGTCACGGGGTCGGTGGAGTACGGGCCCATGACGAGCGGCACTCCCCTCATCGTGGTCCTCGGGCATCAGCGTTGCGGCGCCGTCGCGGCAGCGTACGAATCCATCCGTGACGGCAAGCCGCTCTCCGGCAATCTGGACGCGATCGCCAGGGCTCTGCGGCCGGCCTACGAGCAGGCAGTCCGGGAGGGCGGCTCCGATCCGGTCGAGACCATGGCCCGCGCGCAGGTCGGGTTGACGGCGGCCGGCCTGCGCTCCAATCAGGACCTGGCCCCGCTCGTGGCCAAGGGCGCCCTCGCCGTGGTCGGCGCCTACTACTCGCTCGACACGGGCAGGGTGGAAGTCCTGGCCGGCGCGCCCACGAAGCCGTAGAACCCGGGGAAGAGTGCGCAAACGCGCCGACGTTCCCCCTGATCACGCCTCCGCCCTGCACAGGTCATGCCTGGCCGGGCTGGCTGGTCGTCCGTGCGGTCCGGGGGGCACGGGGGTACGGGGCGTCGTCGTTCGTGGCGGGGCCTGTGGTGTCTCGTTTCCGGCCGGTCCGCCGTGGTTCAGCCGACGGTGACGGTGTATGTGATGCGCTCGGGGGCCTGGGAGGGGGTGGCCGCCCCCGTGGTCGGGGTCGCGGAGGGCCCGGTCGTCCCGGGAGGCAGCGTGGAGTTGTTGCCCCGACAGGTGCTGAAGGTGCAGTGCAGCAGCGTGAACCGGGTGGTCCCTGTGCCCTTGGCCTCGAAGGTGAAGGTGAGCCGGCTGCCGGCACCGGGCGCCGGCTCGTCGCCGGATTCCGACGCCTGGTGCCGGCCGCGGCTGACCAGCACCGAGCTGTCGGGCGCGGGATCGACCAGGTACCAGTACTCGCGGGTGGAGGCGTTCTGGTCGACGGTGAGCGTGAAGCGCTCACCCGGCTCGGCGGTGATGGCGGTTTCGTTCACCGGGCGGCTCGTGTCGCTCGTGGAGCCGCCGGCCGGTTCACCGGTGCCCGGGCCGCAGCCCGTGGCGAGAGCGACCAGCGCGGCCGCCGCCGGCGCGGCACCGCCCCGGACACCGCGGAAGAAGGACGCTGTACGCGTTGGGGAGTTCACTGTTGGAAGCCTTGCCCATGTGACCGTTGATGGAGTCGCCCTCGCTGACCCGTGTGGTCGAGCCCCAGGGGTTGCACGCCTGAAGCATGTCACCCTCCTGGACGATGACGGTCATCGCGTGAGAGATCCCATGCCATCGGCCGCATACACCTCCTCCGCGTCAGCCCGGATCGGAGCCCCGACGTTGTGACCGGCCGTGTTCCTGCCGGCGCGGACGCCGGCGCCTGCGCCGACGTGGTGAGGTGCCCCTCCCCCGGAGCGTGACTTCGTGTGTCCACGCTCCGGGGGCGCCTCATTCGTGCCTGCCCCGTGCCGACTCAGCTCCGCGTCACCGTCACTCCTGGTCGAAGGAGAGCCATGTGCCGGCAAGGCCCTGCTGGCCCGCCCCGGGCCTGGACCAGTCGCAGACACCGTCCCGGAACACCGCCCGCAGATCCTTCAACTCGTCCTCGGTCACCGGCACTCGGTAGTCCGAGCGGTCCACAGGACGCTTGCGGCACTTGACGATGTCGTTGGCCACATCGGCCCCGGCGACCATCCGCGGCGAGGTCCACACCGGGTAGAGGGTGTTGCACTCGGTGTTGTCGATGCCCTCGACCTGGGGCTCCTCGATCTTCTTCGCACCGATGCCACGGGTCCAGCAGGCGTCCGTGAGGCCTTGCGGCTTGTTGCGGACGATCTTCTCGATGGGGGCTACGTCGCCGGAGTCCGCCTTGATGCCGGTGAGCCACTGGTCCATGTCGGACAGCATCCCGGCAAGAGTGAATCCGTGCCCGCTGGAGCGGGTGAGCATGATCTGGTTGGCGTGGGTGCCGTTGGCCTTGTCCAGGCGCGCCCGGGTGGAGAAGGAGTGGAAGCGCATGTGCATGTCGCCGGCGGCCGCGTCGTCGGTGTAGTCGCGGTAGTCGATGATCGGGACGCCGGCGAGGCCACCGCCGCCGTTCAGCATGCGTCCCGTGCGGTAGGCGAGCCGTACCGCCTTGAGATCGGCGACGGTGCGCGCCGCGACGGGCTTGGCGTCGTCGTCGAGACCGCCGATGCGCCGGTTCAGGTCGATGAACTGGTCCATGCCGATGGCCCCCTTGTTCAGGGCCTCAAGTCCGTACTGGATACCGGTGTTGTCGAGCGGCCTGCGTGCCTTCCCGGTCTCCGGTACCTCGCCGTAGACGTTCACTGTGTGGCTGTAGACATCACAGCGGGCACCGTCCGGGTTGGTGCCGGGGTTGTAGCGCAGGCCCACGGGCAGCTGGGACGGGCAGTACACCGTGGGGTCGATGCGGCCGGCGGCCCGGGCCAGGCTGCCGATGCTCTCCCACTTGCCGAACCCGGAGACCGCCCGCTGCTGCTCCTCGGTGAACGTGTCCGGTGCGACTTCCTTGAAGTAGTGGTTCAGGAGCTGGGCGTCGCTGAGCGTCTGTATCGTCCCGAAGCCGACATCGGGGAAGCTGCAGCCGGAGAGGATGCCGTCCAGCAGACCCGGGTAGTTGTCGGCGATCTGATGGGTCTGGTACGAGCCGCCGGAGCAGCCGTTTCCGATGGTGAAGGCCGGTTCGCCGTACGTCTCCACGAAGCGTTCCTTGACCATGCTCATGGTCTCGGCCGCCAGCACGTCGTTGCAGTTGTTGCCGAAGACGTTCAGTGTGGACGAGGCGACGCCGTAGCCCTTGCTCAGGTACGTGTCGTTCATGATGCCGACGGTGTTTCGGCCCTGGACGTACCAGCCGCCGTTGCAGCCCCCGCCGAAGCCGTACACGAGACGCCCGTTCCAGCCCGGCTCGCGTTGCAGCGGGTCGGGGGCGGCGGACTGCGGATCGTGCAGCACGGCCGTCTCGTAGATGGCTCGGTTGATGGTGCCGGTCTCGACGCGGACGATGTACGGCACCTTCTGGCCCGTGCTCGTCGTGGCCGTGGCCAGGTCGGCGGGCCGGGCGCTCTCGTCGGGCAGCGGAACGAACTTGCCGGCCGTGGTGCGGTACATGTAGTCGACGCGGGTCCCGACCGAGCAGTCCTCGTCGAGCGGCTCTCCGAGCGTGCTGCCGGTCACCGTCTTGAACGCGGCGGTGTCGCAGACGAACGGCTGCTCGTGCGGCCCGGCGAACACCGGCCCCGTGATGGGGTGGTTCTTCAGGGTCAGCTGTCCGGCGTCGGCGCCCGGAGCCCGGGCCGTGAGCATGTTGTCGCCCTTGGACAGCTCCTTCACCACGCCCATCAGCGCATGGTCGCCAAAGGGCCGGAAGCTCGACGTCACGTCCCGGCCCGCCACCTCGACCCGGACTCCGTCGGCCGCCACGGAGGCGGGCACCTCGACGCGTATCAGGGCGTCGTCCCCCGACACCGTGCCGGGCCGCGACGACACGGCGCTCACCTGTAGCTTCTCGCGTTCCTGGCTGCCGGCCGGCGTCGCCGACGCGCCTATCAGCACACCCATGAACGCTGTGCCGGCAAGGACCAGTTCGACCGGTCTCGCGGCTCGTGCGAATGACACCACGGAGTTTCCCTCGCTTCTTGAGTCTGAGGTCGTGCTCGGAGGTCGTGCTCGGAGGTCGTGCTGAAAGGTTCTGCTCGGAGGCCTTGCTCCGATGTCGTGCTCGGGTACGGGCGCGGGCCCGGTTCCGCGCGGCCGGATCCGCCCGGCTACCAGTTGGTGAACGCCCCGTCCGCCGTGCGCAGGTGCGGGCGCTCGTCCGCAGCGGCCTGGTACCGGCGCGCCGCCTCCCGGTCGATGTCGACGCCGATGCCCGGCAGTTCACTCAGCTCCACCCGTCCTGGCAGGATCGTCGGCCTCGCGGTGAAGAGGGCGGCGATGGCCGGGTCGGGGTCGGTCTGATGCTCCTGGATCGCCATATTGGGGCAGGCCAGGTTGAGCTGCAACGAGGAGGCGGCGGTGACCGGGCCGAGCGGGTTGTGGGTGGCGAGCTTGATGTGGTGGGTCTCCGCCATCGCCGCGATCTTCTTCGCCTCGGTCAGGCCCGCGGCGACCCCGACGTCCACGCGCGCGTAATCGATGAGATCGTCCTCGATGAGCGTCCTGAACTCCCATTTGGATCCGTACTGCTCGCCTGCGGCCAGCGGCACACCGGTGCGGGCCCGCAGCATGCGGTAGCTGTCCGGGTTCTCACAGCGCAGTGGGTCCTCGACGAAGTACGGGCGGGCCGCCTCGATCTCCCGGCACAGGGTCAGCGCCTCCGGCGGATCCAGGCGGGTGTGGACGTCGAGGATCAGCTCCACCTCGTCGCCGACCGCGTCCCGGACCTCGTGGAAGAGGCCGACCGAGTCGCGCAGGCAGCGGCGGGCGTCGAGCGTGCCGTCGGCGTCGTGCGGCGAGGCGAACCGCAGATGGCGCCAGCCCTCGGCGACCAGGCCGCGGCAGCGGTCCAGGAACCGCGCGCGGTCGTGGTAGCCGTCGCCGACATGCACATAGGCGGGTACGTGATCACGCACCCGGCCGCCGAGGAGTTCGTGCACCGGTACCCCGAGCGCCTTGCCGCGGATGTCCCAGAGTGCCACGTCCACCGCCGCGATGGCGGCCCCGAGTATGCGGTCGGCGGGGAAGAACCCGCGCCGGAACATCACCTGCCAGAGGTGCTCGATGCGTCGCGGGTCCTCGCCGACGATCAGCTCCGCGAGGTGGTCGAGACCGCCCGCGACCGCTCGTTGACGCGACCTAATGCCGACCTCACCCAGGCCGTGGATGCCCTCGTCGGTGTCGACCACGACCAGCATCATGCTGTCGCCGTGGTCCGGGAGAGTCAGCACTTCCAGGCCGGTGATCTTCATGCCACTCCTCTATGAAAACGTTCCCGCAATTTCAGCTCAGTTCTTGGGAACACATCATTGGCAGCAGTTCGCCCGCAGGGCAAGACCCGTGCATCCAGAAGGTTTTCCTCGACGAAATACTCCTGACACACGTCTTGACACATCACGGGAACGTTCGCAAACATCAACCGCATTCGCAGGAACCAGATGCGAGAGGGCCGGGATGCCCCGGCTCAGGACGACGAGGAGGCCCATCCGTGGCAGTAACGATCCGGGAGGTGGCGAGCGCCGCGGGCGTCTCGGTGTCGACGGTGTCCCGTGCGTTCACCGCACCCGACCAGGTGCAGCCGACGACCCGGCAGCGCATCCTCGACGCCGCGGCCGAGCTCGGCTACTCCCCCAACCCGGCGGCCCGTTCACTGCGCGGCGGCGGCACCGGCACGCTCGGCCTGATCGTCCCGGACATCGCCAACCCGTTCTTCCCGCCGATCATCAAGGCGATGCAGGCCCGTGCCCGGCATCTGGGCTACACGGTTCTGGTCGCCGACAGCGACGAGCGCGAGGCCGACGAACTGGCGGCCATCGCGGCCGTGTCGAAGCGGGTCGACGGCCTGATCCTGTGGGCTTCCACCCTCACCGAGGACCGGCTCCACGAACTCGCGGGCCGGATGCCGCTGGTGGTGGTGAACCGTCATGTACCGGGCATCCCCGAGGTCCGGATCTCACTGGCCGCCGGCATCGCGCAGGCCGCCGAACAGCTCAAGGCGTACGGCCACCGGCGCTGTGTCTTCATCAACGCGTCCCGTGCCGAGCTGAGCCGCGGCAAGTCCATCCAGGAGTCCTTCGAGGCGCTCGATCTCACCCTGTCCGAACTCGGGCCGTACGAGCCCCGGTTCGAGACGGGCGTGCACGCCGCCACCCTCGTCGCCGCCCACGAGGCGACGGCTGTGATCGCCCACAACGACCTGGTCGCCCTGGGCGTGCTGCACCAGATGGCCAATCTCGGCGTGAGCGTGCCGCGCGACGTCAGCGTCATCGGCATCGACGACACACTGCTCGCCTCCGTCTCCACCCCCAGCCTCACCACGATCCGGATCGACCCCGAAGAGATCGCCACGCGTGCGGGGGACCTCCTGATCGAGACGATCGCGAACACAACAGGCCGCACCGGACGGGGATCCGATGCCACCTCCCCCTTCGTGGAGATCGGCTCCCGCCTGATCCCCCGCGCCTCGACGGGGCCCGCGCCCGCCCACTGACACACCTCCGGCGCACACCACCACAACGAGCGAAGCACCGCACAACACCGCGCTGCACCGCACCGAGCCCACTCCTGCCCTTCTTGGAGCCGTTATGCCCAGAAACTCCCGCTGTGCGGCCATACTTGGCTGCATGGCGCTGACCGCGACCCTCGCGGGCTGTTCCTCCCTCACCCCGAGCAGCGCCGGCGGGGACGGCGATCTCGTACTGCGGGTGCAGGGCATGCCGCCGGCCACCGACAAGCCGGGGGTCGCCCTGTTCAAGAAGCAGGTGGCCGACTTCGAGAAGGCCAACCCGGGCATCAAGGTCAAGGGTTCGACCACGGTCTTCGACCCGCTGACCTTCTCCGCGAAGCTGTCCGGCGGCAATGTCGAGGACGTCATCAAGGTGCCGCTGACCGAGCCGCAGCGGCTGATCCAGCAGAAGCAGGTGCAGCCGATCACCGGGCAGCTCAAGGAGTGGAAGCACTTCAAGGAGTTCAACCCCCAGGTGCTCCAGCCGCTGACCGACAGCGCCGGCGACGTGTACGGCGTCCCGCAGAATCCGTACGCCCAGGGACTGGTCTACAACCGCGAGCTCTTCGAGAAGGCCGGACTGGATCCCGACAGGCCGCCGACCACCTGGGCACAGGTCCGTGCCGCCGCCAAGAGCATCGGCGACCGGACCGGCAAGGCGGGCTTCGTCCACGAGTCCAAGGACAACCAGGGTGGCTGGCAGCTGACAATGCTGTCGTACGCCTTCGGTGGCGAACTGGAGAAGGAGCAGGGTGGCAAGTACACCGCCACGCTCACCGGGGAGCCGACGAAGCAGGCGTTGCGCCTGCTCAAGGACATGCGCTGGAAGGACGATTCGCTCGGCAAGACCCTCCTCAACAATCAGAACGACGTGATCAAGCAGTTCGCGGCCGGGCAGATCGGCATGTTCATGGGCAGCCCGGGAACGTACCGGCTGGCGAAGATGCAGTTCGGCATGGAGAACACCGACGCCTTCGGAGTGGCCCCGATGCCGCAGTCCGGCGGCGACGCGACACTCACCGGCGGCGACATCTACATGGTCCCGAAGTCCGCCGACAAGAAGCATGTGGCAGCGGCCGTGGAGTGGCTGACCTTCGCCTACGCCAAGCCGCAGTACAGCACCGACATCGCCGCCGAGCAGGCCAAGGCGCTCTCCGCCGACCCGAAGTCCGCGGTGGGCGTGCCGACGCTGCCGGTCTTCGACAGGAAGCGGCAGACCGAGATCGACGCCGCGATCAAGCCGTACGTCAATGTGAAACTCCAGAACTTCAAGCCGTACATCGACGGCCTCTCCACGCTGAAGCTGAAGCCGGAACCGCCGTACCAGGCGCAGAAGCTGTACACCGTGCTCGACCCGGTGGTCCAGGCAGTGCTCACCAAGCGCGACGCCGACATCGACGCCCTGCTGGCCTCGGCCGAGAAGGACGTCAATGCCAAGCTCGCCGCGGACCAGAAGTAGCCGGCCCATGGCTCTGCTCACTCCGTCCCGGCGCCCGGCCGCCGTGTCCAAGGAGCCCGTGCCGCGAACCCTGCCCAGGCAGCGTGGCACCGGCGCCCGCAAGCAGTTCACCGCATGGCTGTTCCTCGTCCCCGCGCTGCTGATCTTCGGGCTCTTCGCCTGGTGGCCGATCGCGCGCAGCCTGCTGCTCAGCTTCCAGAAGACCAATCTCGTCGAGCCCGCGGTCTGGATCGGCCTGGACAACTTCCGTGCCCTGTTCGACGATCCGCTGCTCGGGACCGCCGTCGGCAACACCCTCTTCTTCGTTGCCCTCGGCCTGCTGATCGGCTTCCCGGCGCCGCTGGTCCTGGCCGCGGTCATGTCGACGGTGCGGCGGGGAGCGGGCGTCTACCGCTTCCTGGTCTATCTGCCGGTGGTCATCCCGCCGGTCGTGGCGATCCTGCTCTGGAAGTGGTTCTACGATCCCGGGAGCGGGCTCTTCAACAACGCCCTCGGCAAGGTCGGGCTCGGCCCGTACTCGTGGCTGGAGTCCTCCGACAGCGCCATGCTCTCGCTGGTCCTGGAAGCCACCTGGGCGGGCATGGGCGGCGCCGTCCTGATCTACCTCGCGGCGATGGTCGGCATCCCCGGCGAACTCTACGAGGCCGCCGAGATGGACGGTGCCGGCATCTGGCGGCGCATCTGGCACGTGATGCTGCCTCAGCTCCGGTCCGTCATCGGGCTGTTGCTGCTGGTCCAGCTGATCAACACGGTGCAGGTCTTCACCGAGCCGTATGTCTTCACCGGCGGCGGGCCCGAGAACTCCACCCTCACGGTCCTGCTGCTGATCTTCCGGTACGCCTTCCAGGACGGCGAGTACGGCCAGGCCGCCGCGCTCTCCTTCCTGATGGTGCTCGCCCTCGCCCTGCTCTCCGCGGTCTATCTGCGGGCCACCCGCAGCTGGAGCACGTCATGACCACGCTCACCACCTTCGTCTCCACCAACGACCGCCAACGCCCCGGCGTGCGCGCCGCGGTGCGATCCGTCCAGGTGTTCACCCTGATCCTGCTGCTGCTCATCGGCATCGGACCGCTGTACTGGATGGTCAAGGGCGCGGTCTCCCCGCCCACCGAGCTCACGACTCAGCCCCTGGCCCTCTGGCCGGACCGGCCGGCCCTGGGCAACTTCTCGACGGCGTACACCGATCTGAGTGTCGGCCGCTATCTGATGAACACCTTCCTGGTGGTCGGCGGATCGTGGTTCGTGCAGCTCTTCGTCTCGGCCACGGCGGGCTTCGCCCTTTCGGTGCTCAGGCCGAAGTTCGGCAAGGTCGTCTACGGGGCGATCCTCGCCACGATGTTCGTGCCGTACACGGTGAACATGGTCAGCCTCTTCATGACCGTGATCGATGTGCCGTTCCTCCACCTCAACCTGGGCGACACCTACTGGGCGATCTGGCTGCCCGCCGGCACGAACGCCTTCACGGTGCTGCTCGCCAAGCAGTTCTTCGACGCCCTGCCGAAGGAGCTGTTCGACGCGGCGCGGGTCGACGGGGCAAGTACCCGGCAGCTGCTCACCAAGATCGTGCTGCCCATGAGCAAGCCGGTGCTCGCCGTGATCAGTCTGCTCGCGGTGATGCATTCCTGGAAGGACTTCATCTGGCCGCTGGTGGCCATCACCGACCCCGAGAGGCAGCCGATCAGCGTCGCGCTGGCCCAGCTCGCCACGCAGGCTCCGCAGGACCAGCTGATCGCCACGATGGTGCTCGCGGTCGCCCCGCCGGTACTCGTCTTCGTCGTCTGCCAGAAGTACATCGTCGCCGGGCTCGGCTTCACCGGGGTCAAGGGCTGACGTCCGTCCGAGCCGGTGGCCGTGCCCCGGCCTCCCCCACCGCACCTTCCGCTTCGAAATCCTCCGGAGCATCCGGAACACCCCGACCAAGAGAAGGGCACCTCCATGTCAGTCGCCCGGCGCAGATTCATCCAGGGCACGGCCGTCGCCACCGGCGCCGCGCTGTTGCCGACCGTTCCCGCGTACGCCGCGGACCCGGTCACCATCGAGGCCGACGGCATCACCCTGGTCGGCCGCGGCGACGGGAGCGTCCTCGTACAGGACGGCGCGGGCACCGACCGCATCCTGCTCAGCCACTTCATGATCAAGGACACCGCGCTCGGCCAGCAGCGCACCTTCGGCGGCACCCCCGCCCGCATCACGCTCCCGGACGGGCGGCCCGCGATCCAGGTCACGTACACGATGGGGAGCGGCGCGTCCGGAGTCACGGTGCGCGGCACCTTCGACGTCACCCCTCGCAAGGCGCACATGAAGTGGGAGGTCGGCGGCTCCGGCACGCTCACACCGGCCGGCTTCATGTTCTCCCGCACGGTGTACGGAGCGAGCGCGGCGGAGTCGTACGAAGCACTGACGGTCTGGGAGAAGGACGCCCGGGGCGGCATTCCGTACGAGGTGAACGCGGGCGGCGCGTACGTGGAGACGTGGGCCGGGTCGAAGGGCTTCTTCTGTCTCCCGGCCACCAACCCCGCGAACACGAACGCCACATGGGTCCACTCCCCCGGCACCCCGACCGGCTCGGGCACCGCGGTCACCGAGGCCGATCTGGTCCTCGGCGACCTGCGGCCGCGCGGGGCGGGAGCGCTCGCCGCCGGGCGCCCGCTCGGCGTGGAGGTGTGGACCGACCAGCCGTTCAACCTCTACAAGGCGGCCGGGCAGACCATGACGCTGAAGGCGCAGGTCGTCAACGGCTCCGCCACGGCCAGGAAGGTGACGCTCACCTGGTGGGCGCGGGACTTCGGCGGCAGGAGGATCGCCGGAGGAACGCTCTGCAGGAGTCTCGCGGCGGGCGCCGCCTGGAACCCCTCCTTTCCCATGACCTCGCCCTCGCAGAACATCGTGTTCACCGGGGTGGAGGTGGTCAGCGGCAACGACCGGGCGCTGGCCCGCACGAATCTGAGCGTGCTCCCGGAGTTCGTGTACAAGGCGGGCAAGGAGTCGATGTTCGGCCTCGCCAACTACCCCTGGCTGCTCAAGCCCGGCAAGGACGCCGTGCTCGGGCTGGTCAGGACGCTCGGCATCAAGTGGATCCGTATCGCCTACGCGGGCGCCCCCGGCATCGACACCGCGACCCTGGACGCGAACGGCATCGGGCACAACGTGGAGCTGAGCGGCATCCCCGTGGGCGGCAGCCCGGAGCAGATCGCGGCCTGGGCCGACACGAATGTCGCCAAGGCCCTGGACGCCGAGGCCGCGTACTTCGAGGTGAGCAACGAGGTCAACCAGCCCTGGATGTCGGGCCGCGGCGCCGACGTCTACGTCCGGGACGGTCTGCGCCAGGTCACCACGCGCCTCGACGCGGCGGGCTCGCGGATGAAGGTCATGAACGCCGGCCTCGGCGGCATGGACTACGTGTGGACCGAGAACTTCCGTGCCGCGGGCGGCTGGGACCTCATCGACGCCTTCGCCTTCCACCCCGGTCGCGGCAACTTCACGCCCGACTTCGCGCCGCCGCCCGAGGAGTGGACACAAGGATCGTCCGGCACGTACTGGAACTTCCTCGGCGCGCTGCGCAAGGCGAACCAGGTCCTTCAGGAGTACGGCGGCGACAAGGAGCTGTGGCTGACGGAGGCGTACGCGCCGACCCGCCCCAACGCGTGGTGGAGCGACACCTACCGGCACGCCGCCGAGAACACCCTGCTCACGCTCGCGCTCGCCAAGTCCGAGAACGTACGCGCCGTCAACTGGTACCAGCTGCACGACTCGGTGCTGTACCACCCGCAGGAGGCCGACCCGGCCAACCCCGAGTACCACTACGGCCTGATGAACCGCGACACCAGCGCCAAGCCCTCGCTCCTCGCCTACGCGACCGCCGCCCGGGTCCTGGACGAGGCCGACTTCGTCCGGCATCTCGCCTTCGCCGACCAGGACATCAAGGGGCTCCTCTTCACCACTCCCGGCGGACCGGTTTCGGTCATCTGGAGCCGCAAGGACGGATACGTCCTCAACCCTGATCACGGCGAGGACCCCTGGTACCCGTCGCCCGAGCCGTGGGTCGACACCTGGACGACCAGGACCCCGGTCGTGGCCCACGCGGGGACGGTCGACGGCACGGTGCGGGAGCTGAACTGCATAGGCCAGGAGCGCTCCCTGAAGGCCTCCAACGGCAAGGTCACCCTCACCCTCGACGGTGCCCCGCGCATCTACTACGGCCTCGCCGCCAATCCCGACTGGAAGTAAGTGACGTACGACATGAGGAACGAAACCGCACGGCACGACATCACCGTCGTCGGCGGCGGCCTGGCCGGGGTCTGCGCGGCGATCGCCGCCGCCCGGCTGGGCCGTACCGTGGCACTCGTCAACAACCGGCCGGTGCTCGGCGGCAACGCGAGCAGCGAGGTCCGGGTCTGGGTGTGCGGAGCGACCGGCCACGGCAAGAATCACCATGCCCGTGAGGGCGGCATCATGGGCGAGTTGCTCGTGGAGAACCAGTTCCGCAACCCGGACGGGAACCCCTACTACTGGGACGCCGTGGTCCTGGACGCGGTGCGCGCCGAGCCCGGCATCACGCTCTACCTCAACACCGACGTGCGCGAGGTCGACGCCGAAGGTCCAGACGAGGCCCGGCGAATCACCTCGGTCACCGGCTGGATGATGGGCTCGGAGCGGCGGATACGGTTCGAGAGCCGCCTCTTCCTCGACTGCACGGGGGACGGCCTGATCGGCCACCTGGCGGGCGCCCACCACCGCATCGGCCGGGAATCCCGCGCCGAGTACGGCGAGTCATGGGCTCCGGAGGCGGCCGACGACATCACGCTGGGATCGACTCTCCTGTTCTACACGAAGGATGCCGGCCACCCGGTCAAGTTCGTGCCGCCGGACTTCGCCAAGAACATCGCCGAGACCTCCATCCCGCAGCGCCGCGTCATCAAGTCCGGTGACAACGGCTGCGCGTACTGGTGGATCGAGTTCGGCGGCGAGCTCGACACCGTCCACGACAACGAACGCATCCGCGACGAGCTGTGGGCGGTGATCCACGGCATCTGGGACCACATCAAGAACTCCGGCGAGTTCGACGCGGCGAACATGACGCTGGAGTGGGTGGGTTCGGTGCCCGGCAAGCGCGAGTACCGGCGCTTCCTCGGCGACTACGTCCTGCACCAGGGCGACATCCTCGGCCAGACCGAGTTCGACGACCGGGTCGCGTTCGGCGGCTGGTCCATCGACCTGCATCCGCCCAAGGGCATGTACGCCGACGAGGGCGGCGCCAAGCAGCGCTACGCGGACGGGATCTACCACATCCCCTACCGCAGCCTGTACTCGGTGAACACGACGAACCTGCTGTTCGCCGGACGCAACATCTCCGCCAGCCACGTCGCCTTCGGCTCGACCCGCGTCATGGCGACCTGCGCCACGATCGGCCAGGCGGCCGGCACCGCCGCCGCGCTCTGCGCCACCGGGGAGGTCACCCCGCGCGAACTCCCCGTACCCGAACTGCACAGGGCGCTGCTGCGCCAGGACGCCTCGCTCATCGGCCTCGCCTCGACGGACCCGGAGGACCTGGCGCTGCGGGCGACGGCCACCGCGTCGTCCGCCTTGGGCTGCCTGGCGGTCGAGGACTCCGACGAGCTGTGGCCGCTCGCGGCGGACGCCGGACTCGTCCTCCCCGCGGACCCGGACCTCTCCGGGGTGGAGCTGCTCGTCGACGCCGACCGCGACACCGAGATCGTGATCGAGCTGTACGACCCCGAACTCGGCCAGAACTACGTGCCGCGCCGCCTCGTCGCCTCCACCACCCTGCCCGTCGCCGCCGGTGCCCGGCAGTGGCTCAAGACGGGCCTGGACTGGTCTCCCGAAACCCCGCGCAACGCCTTCCTGGTCGTCCGCGCCAACGACGCCCTCGCCCTGCACCGCTCCGACCGTCCGACCCCCGGCGTCCTGTGCCTCACCCGCGTCCCGCTGCGCCCGTCGGACGAATCGCCGCAGCCGCTGCGCGAGTGGACGGACACGGGTCTGCTGCGCCGCACATTCTGCTTCCGCACGGGAGAGACCGCGGCCTACTCCCCCACCAGGGTCGTCGACGGCTACGCCCGCCCGTACGCGGGACCGCACATGTGGGTCTCCGCACCACTGGCGGACGCCCCGTGCCCCTGGCTGGAGCTGGCCTGGCCCCAGCCGGTCACCCTGGGCCGGATCGAGGTCGTCGCCGACGACGACGTCAACGAGGACCTGATCAACCTGCACCACCACCGCACGCCCTTCGACATCCTCCCCACCCTCCTTCGCGACTACCGCGTCGAGGCACTGGACACCGACGGCACCTGGCGCGTCATCGCCCGTGCGACGCAGAATCGGCGACGGCGCCAGACGCACACACCGGCGGAGCCGGTCACTACATCGGCGATCCGGGTAGTCGTCGAAGCCACCAACGGGGCAGCGGCGGCGCACATCGTCGCCGTCCGCGCCTACGAGTAGAAGCACCGACGCAGGAGAGTGACTGGATGGCCGCAAGAGCGATGGTCACCGGGGCCGCCGGACGGATCGGGCGAGCGGTCCTCGCGCTGCTCGCCGAGCGCGGGATCGAAGTGAACGCCCTGGTCCTCGACGACCCCGGTGATCTCGCGGCGCGCCTGGTCGTGACCGGTGACGCCGCCGACGCGAAGACCGTGCGGGCGGCTCTGGAGGGCGCCGACGCGGTCATCCATCTGGCGGCGATCCCGACTCCCGCGCGCAACACCGCGTTCGAGGTCTTCGCGGGCAACAGCCTCTCCACCTTCACCGTCCTGGAGGAGGCCGGCCGGGCCGGGATCCGGCATGCGGCGGTGGCGAGTTCCTGGGGGGTCACGGGCCTGCCCTGGACGGCCGCCGAGGATCCGCATCCGCCGTACGCGCCGGTCGACGAGGCGATGGCCTCCCAGGTGGCCGATCCCTACGGCCTCTCCAAGCAGGTCGACGAGCTGACGGCGCAGATGATGGCGCGGCGGCACGGGATGAGTGTGGTGTGCCTGCGATATCCGTACGTGGGCGGCTTCGAGGAACGGCTGAACGCGCACGCCGCCCGGCTCACGGCGGACCCGGCCGCGGGGGCAAGGGAGCTGTGGACGTACCTGGAGGTCCACGACGCGGCGAGGGCCGCACTGCTGGCACTGGACGTGCCCGGCAGTGCGGCGCACACGGTACATCTCTGCGCCCCGGAGATCATCGTGCCCTACCCGACGGAGGAACTGCTGCGCCGCTACCACCCCACCACCGAGCTACGGTGCCCGATCCCGGGTCGCACGGCGCCGGTCGACACCTCGGCCGCGCGCAGACTGCTCGGGTTCACGGCGCACAACCTGCTCGGTCGGGGGGACGGCCGGGAGGGCGCCGGCGGAGACCGGCGCTGACGGCGGCCACCGGCGGTGGTCTGCCCCGTGTGTGCGCCGGGCCCGGCATCAGTGAGTCGTCAAGTTCCCCGCCCACCGGTACCGCCCCGGCCGCTCCGGACGCACGCTGGAAGGCAGGGAGGCTCCGCCGAGCCCTGCGAGGTGTGTCATGAGATCTGGCCCGCGGGTCACCGCCGCCGTGCTGGCCGGGGTGCTGGCCCCGCTGCTGATGGCGCTGGCGCTGGTCCCCTTCCGTACGAGCGTGACCCACACGAATGCCGCGCTGCTCCTGGTCGTCGCGGTCGTGGCCGTCGCGGCACTCGGGAGCCGCCTCGCGGGCGCCGTCGCCGCGCTGTCCGCCGCCGCCTGGTTCGACTTCTTCCACACCGAGCCGTACCAGAGCTTCCACATCCAGGGCCGGGCCGACATCGAGACCGCCGTGCTGCTCCTGGCCGTCGGGCTGATCGTGTCCCAGCTGGCCGCACGGGCCCGGACTCTCGAACGGGTCGCGGTCACGGACGCCTCCCACCTGGAGCGGCTGCACGGTACGACGCGGATGGCCAGGTCGAGCAGCTCCGCCGACGATGTGGTCCACCGCGTCCGGCAGGAACTGGTCGAGGTGCTGGAGCTGCGCGCGTGCCGCTTCGAGTACGGGGCACTCATCGGGCGTCCGCCGCGCCTCGACCCGGACGGCAGCGTGTACGTGCCGGGCTGGATCTGGGACGTGGACCGGCAGGGCTGGCCGGACGGCGAGATCGAGCTGAGGGCCACCGTCCACGGCCACTACCAGGGACGCTTCATGATGACGCCCGAGCCGGGCGCGGCCCCCGCGCCGCTGGAGGCGCGTCTGGTCGCCGTGGACCTGGCGGCCCAGGCCGACTGACGCGGCACCGACGGCGCAGCAGACTCTTTCCCAGCACCGGTGAGGACCGCCGGCACCGATCACGGACGGGGAAGAGCGATGAGCAGTCACACACGCCGAAGGATCCTCCAGGGAGCGGCGCTCGCGGCGGCCGGCAGTGTCGTCGGAGGTTACGGCCTCGGCCACTCGGCCACCGAGGCGCAGGCCGCCACCCTCGGTACGGCGGCCGGGAGCGGCGAGTCGCACCCCTTCCTGGAGGGCGCGTTCGCGCCGGTCACGGAGGAGCTCACCGCGTTCGGCCTCGAAGTCACCGGCCGGGTGCCGCACGACCTGGACGGGCGCTGTCTGCGTACCGGCCCCAATGTGCTGGGGCTTGAGGACCCGCGGGCCCACCACTGGATGCTCGGCGACGGCATGGTGCACGGGGTGCGGCTGCGCGGCGGGCGCGCCGAGTGGTACCGCAACCGGTGGGTGCGCTCCTCGCAGGTGGCACGGAAACTGGGTGAGCCGTACCCGGGCGAGGTGCCCCCGGACGACTTCCCCTGCAACACGCACGTCATCCCGTACAAGGGACGCATCCTGGCCCTCCAGGAGAGCGGGCCGCTGCCGTACGAACTGGACGGCGAGCTGAACACGGTGCGCCCGTACGACTTCCGTTCCACGCTGAAGGGCGCGTTCACCGCGCACACCAAGTACGACGTGACGGCGGACGAGCTGCACGCGGTGGCGTACTACCCGACCTGGGACCACGTACGGCACCTGGTGATCGACCGGACCGGACGGGTGGCGCGGACCAGCAGGATCCCGGTGGCGGACGCCCCGATGATGCACGACTTCGCTCTCACCGAGAAGTACGTGGTGGTCGTCGATGTGCCGATCACCTTCGACATGGCGGCCGCCGAGGCGGGCGCGCTCGTGCCGTACATCTGGAACCCGAAGCACCCGATGCGGGTGGGGGTGATGCCCCGGGCCGGCGGCACCACCCGCTGGTTCGAGATCGACCCGGTGTACTACTCGCACACGCTCAACGCCTATGACCAGGGCGACACCGTCGTCATGGAGCTCATCACCATGCCCGCACCGTTCTACGCCGCGGGCCGGGGCAACGGCGGCCCCTCCGCGACCGGCACCCCGGTGCTCGACCGCTGGACCATCGACCTGCGCGCGGGCCGCGTCCGCCGCACCCGCGTCGACGACCTGCCGCAGGAGTTCCCGCGCGTCAACGAGGCCCTGGTGTCGCGGCGGCACCGTTTCGCGTACACGGCGAGCGCGGCGGAGATGTGGCGCGCCTACGAGACGGTGGACGGGGTGCCGCCGGACGAGAAGTTCACCAACTGCCTGGTCAAGCACGACATGCTGCGCGGCAGCCGCCAGGTGCACCGCTTCCCGGACGGCGCGGCGGCCGGCGAGCCGGTGTTCGTGCCGCGCCGCGGGGCCCGCGACGAGGACGACGGCTACCTGCTCGCCTATGTGCACAACCCCGACCGCGGCGCGAGCGATCTGGTCATCCTCTCCGCGCAGGACTTCACCGCCCGCCCCCTGGCCCGCGTCCACCTGCCGGGACGTGTGCCCCTCGGCTTCCACGGGAGCTGGGTGCCGGACGCGTGAGGGGACCGTTCCCCGGCGTCAGGTGTCCCTCCTGTGCCGGGTCACCGTGACCCGCTGACTGCCGTGCACCGTACCGGTGTTGATGTTTCCGTTCGGGGCCCTGTTCGTCACCCGGCCGCCTTCTGATCCGTGACCCCGTTCTCCTCCCTCCGGTCCGCGGGCGACGCCGGGGCCCTTGTCCGCGGCGTCGCCGGAGGTGTGCGGATCGTGCAGCGGACCGGAGGGAGTCGGCACATGGATCCAGGCCCGCTGCGCGAACCGCTTGCCCTCGACCGTTGCCGGCACTTCGATGAAGTGGTCCGGATGACGGCCCGTGTACCCACTGGCGACCGCATCCTGGTAGCAGCGGTCCGACAGAATGGCCGCCACCTGAGTGACGTTCTCCCTGGAGGACGCCAGTACGGCTTTCACCGGGCGGGAGTCGAGCAGGCGATGCGTGTCGTTGCGGACCGTCCCGTTGCCTCCGAACTCGTCTCCGGTGTCCGGGAGCGGACCGATGTGGAGGCTGACCCGGAGCCGGATCGGCAGGGCCCCGAGGGCGTGAATGTTGATCTCGGTCAGCACTTCCTGGAGCGTGAGCAGCCACGGATGGATGACGAAGGGCATCAACGACGGGTCGAACCCGAGGACATAGCCGTCACCGGTGGAAGCGGGGAACCTGCGTTCGGTCCACAGCTCGGCCAGTCCCGCCCGCTCCAAGGAGGCCCTGAGCAGGTCGGGCACCGCCCGGCTGACGGCCTCGTGCTCGATCGCGGGGAGGCCGGTGAAGTCCTTGGCGTCCACAGCGATGATTCCCCGGCACGGGGGCAGCGGACGGCTGCGGCTGTAGGGCGCCGCGGTGGCCGTGGGCAGTGCGGTCTGTTGTTCGTGCATCGTCACTCCTCTGCGAGGTTCCGTCCGGGCCCGCATCGGCCCGGACGGGCAATCGGCGCTTCGTCTCTGCGCCCTGTGAGCGTCACAGGGCGACGGGGAGAGCTCCGCTCCCGCAGTGCGGAAGAACGGTGATCCACGCCACAGTCGCCGCCGCTCAGATGCCGTCCGAATGGTTGAGCAATCGGCGCAGGTACGTCTTGTCCAGGACTTCGATGTGCGTCCTTCCGAACCGCACCCGATGGGGCCCGAACCGTTCCAGCACCCTGGTGACGGAATTCCGGCCGACTCCCAGGTGTTGCGCCAGCTCTTCCCTGGTCAATGAAAACGCGCAGGATCCGGAGATCTCGATCAGCCGGAGCAGCGTTGCCGCGAGCCGCTGATCGATTTCTCCCTCGCACGCCTGGGTCTGCTCGCGCAGTCGGCTCACCGCATGCAGGAAAAGCTGATCCGCCAGGCCGTGCTGCTTGACGAAGCCCCGGAAGGCGCTCGCGGGGATCACCGAGACTTCACACTTGCTAACAGCTCGAACATGGGCAAGCCGTACGCCGCCGTCCCGCACCGCCATCTCCCCCAGCACCTCCCCCGGCCCCCGGAAGGCGAGCAGCCGGTCCCTGCCGTCGAGGTCCCCGCGAACCACTTTCACGATGCCCTGTATCAGTGCAAGTGCATGTGAACCGGGCTCGCCCTGATGCAACAGGACCGCGCCCGCCTCGTGCCGGCGTCGCGGGAAGCCCGCCAGCCCCTCCCATGCCGGCGCGGGCACGAGTTCACGCAGGACCCGAGCCGGCGAAATGCGCTTCTCTTCGCTCATGCGATCACATTAGAGGATTGCGTCCGCGCCCGATGCGGAATATCCGATTCCCCTTTCCGTCGATTAATCCACCCGTCATGACACAACCTCTTTTCGATTATGGATCACCCATGACATTCCGGACTCAATTCCTGCTCCCGGACCCTTTAAGGCCGCTGCGGAGAACCCCGTCGCCGATCGGTGGTTCGAATGTTCGGAATGTGATGACCGACATCTTCCTTCTGCACTGCGGGAGCGGATACCGGCCCTGCGGCGCGGAATTCTCGGATCGCCAAGGAAAATGCCGGCGGCCGTTCGGCCCGACCGGCCCTCTCCCGGAGGGAGCCATGCGAGAACACGGGAAGAACGTGAGTGGCACTCGTCGTGCACGGCGAGCCGATGTGCCGGCGGACCTCGGAATCATCCATCCGCCGCCCGGCCGGACCGGCGGGGCCGACCAGGACGACCACACGGTGGAAGCGGTCCTCGACGCGCTGCACACCGCGGGCTGCGTGCCCACTCCCGGGGAACTCGGCCGGCTGGGCGAGCTGCTGCGGTCCCTGCGCCACGACGGGTCCACCGCTGACGAGCCGGCTGCGCCCGCGAGGTCGTACACCGCGCTGAGTGCCCCGCGAGGCGTCATCAACACCGGTTGTGTCCACGGCGGGCAGCACGTGAGCGACATCTCCGTGTCCGGTGACTACGTCCGAGGAGCCGACGATGACGTCTGACACCAGCTCCGTGGACCGCGCCCTCAAGGACCTTCTCCCCGGACTGGACCGGGACCGCGGGATGCTGGTGCTGGCCCCGAACGGCACGGTCAACACCGGTGTGGTGCAGGGCGATCAGCGCAATGTGTCGAGCTCCGGCGCGCCCCTCGACCGCCCGGGGACACCGGTACGTCAGGGGCCGGTGCGGGCGAAGGATCTTCAGGTCGCCCGGCGCCGTTTCGTTCCGCCCGCGACCTTCGCGGCAGGTCTTGCCGCGCTGGAGTCGGGCATCCTCTTCCTGGTCGGTGAACCCGGTACGGGCCGGCTGACGCTGGCGCTCAATCTGCTGGCCCACCGGCACGAAGACCCGACGCTGATCCAGATCGACGGAGCGGTGGACCTGGCGCACTGGCGCCCTCGGCCGCACGGAGTGCACGGCTACCTGGTCATGAAGCCGGGCGCCCCGTTCACGCTCAGGCCCTGGGAGCTGTCCGACCTGGAGGCGGCGCTGGCAGCGGCGGACGCGCACCTGGTCGTCGTGGTTCCGGATGTTCCGGGGCCGACCCGGTTCCTGGAGCGGGACTTCGGCGGCCAGGTCGTACGCCACCGGCCGCCGGACCCGGCCGAGGTCTTCGCCGCCCACTTCGCGGACGGCTGCCCCGACCCGCGTGACCGTGCCCGGATTCTGGAGCCGCTCGGGCCGGACTTCCTGTCCTCGGTCCTGCCCGCCGGGCTGCCGCCCGGGCATGCGGCACGGGCGGCGGAGACCGTGTGCCGGCCCGGTGCCGTGGGCGCGGCCCGGCCGGCCGAGGAGGTGTCGGCCTGCCTCGCCTCGGCGGAGGCCCAGGAGCTGTTGGCGCGGGCGGAACACGATCCGGAGCTGCTGACCCACCTCTTCTCGGTCTGCGTGTACGGGGGGATGGACCGCGACGTAGTCGTCGAGCGGGCCGCCGATCTGCTGGCGGCAGCACACCTGGCGCCGGACACCGGTTCCGTGGGCCACGGTCGCCGGGAACCCATGAACGAACCGGAGTTCCGCCTGGTTCGTCAGCGTCCGCTCAGGGACGTCCTGCGCGACGTCGGAGCGCACTGCGCACCCGGGAACGGCGCCGGGGACGGGCCCGGGACGGTGGCGTTCTTCTGGCCGGCGGTCGGTGAGGCCGTGTGGGATGTGGTGTGCGGCGAGCACACCGAACTGCTGCCACTGCTGCACGACTGGCTGGGCGGGACGGGGACCGCGGTGCAGGAGATCGAGCGTGCGGGTCGTGCGGTGGCGGGGATGGTCGTGCGCACCGGAGGACGGACACTCGGACTCGTCCAGGAACTCGCCCTGTCCACCGGCGGACCGGGGTTCGAGGTGGCGGCGCGCTCCCTCGGAACGGCGGCGATCGACCCCGGGGTCGCTCACAAGGTGCACGGCCTGCTGCAGGAGTGGAGCGACGCACCCGATCCGGCGCTGCGCTCCGCGGTGGCGTACGCCTGCCGCTGCGACCCGGGCGGGGTGGCGGCCGAACACGCCCTGAGGTTGCTGCACGGGGTGGTGAACGGGGCAGGTGACGACCCCGAGGACATCTCGGTGGCGGCGGCCGTCGAGGAGACGCTGATGCAGCGGTTCGCGGTGGGGGAATCGGCCACGAGGGAGGCGATCACGCGTCATCTGGCCGCCTGGGCACGGGTCGAGGACGTGGCAGGTCTGATTGCCTGCCTCACCTTTCCCCGCCTGGTCGGCTCCGACCATGCCTGGTTCGGCGGCCGGATGCTCGCCGGGGGAACGACGGCCCCGGACGTCGCGGAGCTCACCGTGCGGGCTCTCAACGAGGCCGCGTCGTACCCGTCGATGAGAGAGACGCTGCTCGCCTGGTGCGAAGGCCCGGACGAGACGTCGCGGCCGGATCCGGCCGTGGAGGAGCTGTTCGTACGGCTGGTCGACTCCAGGCAGCACGGGTTCCTGCGCCTGCTCCTGTCGATCGAACGTGGCGGCGACACCATGCCCGGCAAGGAGCTCGCGGCACGCTGCCTGACCGAGTGGCGCAGCAGGAACCAGCCCCAGCAGACCGACTGATCAGGAGGACGACCATGGCATCAACCTCTGGGCCCGGACTGTTCGACTCCATCGAACGGGAGTTGAACGGCAGAAGGACCGCACCCGGGCTGTGGCTCGACGACGGTTCCGGCGCCGCGGGGACCTCGCTCTCCCCGGCGCGGGCGCGCCCGATCCTGTACGACCGCTCGGTGGACCCCGCCGTGCGAACCTCGCTGTGGCGCCAAGCGGTTGTGCTGGCGCAGGCCGATGCGGACCGTTCCGGCTGGCCGCTGTGTGTGGTGTGGCTGGCCCTGCCCGGGATGCGCCGCACCGTGTCCCGGATCAGGGACCGCTTCGGCACGGCCCGTGAGGACGTGGAGGCCGAGCTGGTCACGGCCTGCCTCGAAGCGCTGCGGGGAGCGGGACCGGAGACCGCCGATCCCGGATCCGTACTGCTGCGCTCCGCGTGCACCCGGGCATGGAACTCCGCGCGCCGGGCCCGTGCCGAGACCGCGGTCGAGGATGTGGACGCGGTCGCCGGGGCGCGCCAGGGGGCGAGCGGCCACTGGCAGGTGGATTTCGAACGTGCGGAGAGCCCGGCCGGCCTCCGCGCACCCCTGCGGATCACCGTTCCGGCCGGCCGGGTCGAGGGCGTCCGGGTCGGGGCCCTGGCGCAGGAGTGGGGCCTGACCGGCACCGTGGACGAGGCCCGTCGTCTCCGGCGGGGGCGGCGGGTCGGAACGCTGTCCGTGCGAAGCGCGGGGAGGCGCGGATGAACGAGCGTGACGAGACGCCCCTGACCTTCCGGGAGGTCTTCGATCTCCCGGTGAGCGTGGACCTCAGGACGGCAGCCCGGGCGTTCGGCATGTGCATGGGCACCGCGTACCGGCTGGTCGGCCTCGGCGACTTCCCGTGCGAGACCGTCCGGGTCGGTCACCGCCACCGGGTCCTCACCGTGAATCTCATGCAGGCGCTGGGCATCGACGAGAGGCCCGTCTACGCCGACGACCTCGCGGACGGCGTGGCCCTGACGCTCTTCGACTGACACCGCTCCAACGGGCCGGCCGGTTTCGGCCGGCCCGCGCCGTTCCGGCAGTTCAAGAACCCTGGAGGAAATCCGCCATGCCCACATGCTTCGCGATCGGCCCGGCCGGCAGTACCCGTGTCGCCGCCGACGGCACCGTCCATGACATGGATCAGCGCTCCACCGTCTTCTACGAGGAGGTCGTTCGGCCCGTCTGCGAACGGTTCGGCCTGACCCTGGTCCGGGCCGACGAGGTAACCGGCGCGGACGCGTTGTCCGAGCGGTCGCTCCGGCATCTCGTCGACGACGACATCGTCATCGCCGACGTCACCGGGGGCAGCCCCGAGCTCGTCTACGGCCTCGGTATCCGGCACACCACCGGCCGGCGCACCGTGCACCTCTGCGAGGCGGGCACGGCGCCCTTCGTCTCCGGTGCGTTCCCGACCGTCGAATACCCGGCTCTGCCGCTCGGTTCGGCCGAGGCACGGCAGGTGCTGGCCACGACGCTCGCGGAGGGGCTCTTCGGAGCGGGCCCTCTCCTGCCGCCCGCACGCGTTTCGCTCCCCGGGGCGACGGGCACGGCCGGCGCAGAGGCCGCGGACGGCCCGGTCCCGTTCACCGCGCAGGACGAGGACCCGGGCTTCTGGGACCGGGTGGCCGACGCCGAGGCGGCGATGGAGGCGATCGTGGGCGACATGGCCGAGGTGGACGCGGCGCTCCTGGACCTCGCCGCCATGGGCGAGTTGCTCAACGAGGAGATGCTCCGCGCCAATCTGCCGGGAACCCCGACGAGCGCCCGGCTGGCTGCCCTCAACCGCTTCGCCAAGGCCATCGAAGGCCCGTCCGACGACCTGGAAGCGGCATCGGGGCGGTTCGTCGAACGGATGAACATCGCCGCCGATGCCATGAGCGCCTTCCTCCAGTGGGCTCGGGACACCCCTCGCCACGAGTGGACGGACGAGGTGGACGAGCTGCTGGACCAGGTGATCGGGACGGCCCAGGAGGTCCGGCAGGCGGCGGGCAGCGTCCGCGAGGTCGAGCCCCTGATCCAGATGCTCGGTATGGCCAGCCGGCAGCTGCGCAGGCCGAGCCGGAAGATCGGTGCCTCTTTCCAGGCCATGCTCACGAGCCTGGCCATGTTCGACGAGTGGGAGAGCACGGCCCTTTCTCTGAAGCGCAGTTGAGCGATCCTCCGCCCTGATCCGGGCCGGGGCCGGCAACACGGTCCCGGCTCTGCTCGACCACCGTGTCACGCGGCGCGGTCGTCGGTGTCCCGGGAGCGGAGGAACGTCAGCGTGCGGTCGAGGAGAAGTGCGGTGGCCGCGGCGTCGTAGGACGGCAGGGAGTTGTCGGCGAACAGGTGCCGGTCGCCGGGGTAGAGGTGAAGTTCGGCGTCGGCCGCCTCGTCGACGAGGGCGCGGGCCGCGTCCGCGTCGCCCTCGTCGGTGAACAGGCGGTCCGCCTCCATGGCGTGGATGCGTACCGGGAGCCGTGCCGGCCACGTCCCGAAGGCCGAGCTCGGGACGCAGGAGTGGACGAACACGGCGCCGCGTGCGCCCGGTCGGGTCTGGGCCAGTCGCTGGGCCGGCAGCACGCCGAGGGAGAACCCGATGTACACCAGCTCCGCGGGCGCGTCGGTCACGGCACGGACGCCCCGGTCGAGCAGTTCGTCGAAGCCGGTCTTCTCCGCGTACGCCAGTCCCTCGTCCAGAGTGCCGAAGGTGTGGCCGTCGTACAGGTCGGGGGTGTGCACGGTGTGCCCCTCGCCACGCAGGACGCCGGCGAAAGCGGTCACACCGGGGGTCAGCCCCTGGGCGTGATGAAACACGAACACTTCGGCCACCGTGAGCCTCCAACAGCCTTCGGACAATGATCGATCCACGAATCTAGAAGGTCCGGGGGGGCCGTGTACAGCAACGGCTCCCCGGGCCGCGGGGCCAGGGAGCCGCGCGCGGCGGGCCGCCTCGTTCCTCGCGCGGGAGCGCCGGCGTCACCGGCCGGTGGGTGTCGGCGTCGGGCTCGTCGGGGGGCGCCGGCAGGGACGTGGAGCAGTGCCGCGGGGCCTTCGGCGACGGGTGGGACGGACGGAGGGACCGGAACGGCGCGGTGCCCCGAGATGCGGATCGCGGGCCGCCACGGATGCCCGCCCGCCCGTCGGGCCGATGATCGATCGCGCGGATTCGTCACGAGGGGTAGGCCCGCACACCACTCTTGCTATACGTTCCGTCCAACAGCTTGCTAGACACCACGTCTAACAAGCGATGGAGACGCCCGGCAGCCGAGTACCCGTCGAACGGGCAGGGGATGGGGATCGCGGTCGGCCGGCGTCGAGTCGATCTGTCGAATCGAGGAGCCGCACCATGGCAAGCAGCACCCTTCGGCCGGAGGACCAGGACCGGCTCGACGAGCAGGACGTCGCCCGGCGGCTGCTCGACTCGTCGGCGAAGCTGTCGTACGACCCGGTCACCGAGGTGGACTGGGACACGCCGCTGGACAAGGACTTCCACGGCGCGAGCCCGGAGTGGAGCACGCTCTACGGCACGGCGTACTGGAACGAACTGACCGACGCGCAGCGCAAGGAGCTGACGCGGCAGGAGGCCGCCTCGGTGGCCAGCACCGGCATCTGGTTCGAGATGATCCTCCAGCAGATGGTGCTGCGTGACATCTACACGACCGACGCGACCGACCCGCGCTTCCAGTGGGCCCTCACGGAGATAGCCGACGAGTGCCGACACTCCATCATGTTCGCCCGCGGGGCGGCGAAGCTGGGCGCCCCCGCCTACCGGCCGCGTCGCGCGGTGGTCGAACTCGGCCGGGCGTTCAAGACCCTCGCGTTCGGCGAGGCGGCGTACGCCGCGATCCTGGTCGCCGAGGAAGTGCTCGACGTCATGCAGCGGGACTGGATGCGGGACGAACGGGTCGCACCGTTCGTCCGCACCATCAACAACATCCATGTCGTGGAGGAATCACGGCACATGAAGTTCGCCCGCGACGAGACCCGCAAACGGCTCCGGCACGCGGGCCCGCTGCGCCGGCAGCTCAACGCGTTCGTGATCGCGGTCGCGTCCTACTTCATCGTGACCAGCATGGTGAACCGCAAGGTCTACGAGAACGCCGGGCTCGACACCCGGCGCGCCCTCGCCGAGGCCGGTTCGAACGAACACCACAAGTCCCTGATGCGGTCCAGCTGTTCGGGACTCATGGAGTTCCTGGCCTCGGCGCGTCTGCTCACCGGGCCCGCACTGGTCCTCTACAAGCGCGCCAACCTGATCTGATCCGAGCCGAGCGACCCGAGCTGACGAGATGACCTACGCCATCACCCAGACCTGCTGCAGCGATGCCACCTGCGTCGCCGTGTGCCCTGTCAACTGCATCCATCCGACGCCGCAGGAGCGGGACTTCGGCAGCACGGAGATGCTGTACGTCGACCCGAAGACCTGTATCGACTGCGGTGCCTGTGCGGACGCCTGCCCGGTCGACGCCATTTTCCCGGTGGACGGCCTGCCCGCCCCGCAGGCCGGGTACGCCGCGATCAACGAGGCGTATTTCGCCGGGCAGGAGCCCGGTCCGGACAGCACGGGACCGAACTTCCACCACTGGAACGCGCCGTCCTTCGAGCGCAGTCTGCCCTCCGACTTCGCGCCGATCCGCGTCGCGGTCGTCGGCACCGGCCCGGCCGGGATGTACGCCGCCGAGGACCTCCTGCTGCACACCAACGCCGAGGTGACCCTGGTCGACCGGCTGCCCGTGGCCGGCGGGCTGGTCCGGTACGGCGTGGCGCCCGACCACCCCGCGACGAAGAAGGTGGGCGACACCTTCGCGCGCTTCCACGCGCACCCGCGGGTACGGATGCACCTGGGGGTGGAGATCGGCAAGGACATCACCGCGGCGGAGCTCGCCGCCCACCACGACGCGGTGATCTACGCGGTGGGCGCCTCCACCGACCGCCGCCTCGGCGTCCCGGGCGAGGAACTGCCCGGCAGCATCTCGGCGACCGCGTTCGTGGCCTGGTACAACTCCCACCCCGAGGTCGCACCGGACGCCGTCGGCCTGTCCTCGGAACGGGTGGTCGTGGCCGGCAACGGCAATGTCGCGCTCGACGTCGCCCGTATCCTCGTCGCGGATCCGGCGGCCCTGGCCGGTACGGACATCGCGGATCACGCGCTCGCGGCGCTGCGCGCCTCGAAGGTGCGCGAGGTGGTCGTGCTCGGCCGGCGCGGACCGGAGCACGCGGCGTACAGCGCCTCCGAGTTGCTGGCCCTCAAGCACCTGCCGGGCGTGCAACTCGTGGTCGACGACCACGATCCGCGGACCGCCGCCACGATCGACGGCGCCACGGCGGGCGAGAAGGCCGGGCTGCTGCGCGGCGTGACCCGCGAGACGGTGGACTGGTCGCGCACGCCCGGGGCGGGACGGCGCATCGTCCTCCGGTTCCACTCCGCCCCCGCCCAGGTGCTCGGCGACGACGCCGTACGGGCCGTGCGCGTGACGGGCGGTCCGGGCGAGCTGGACCTTCCGGCCGGCATCCTGCTGCGGGCGGTCGGCTATCGCGGCGAACCCGTGGCGGGGCTGCCCTTCGACGAGGCGACCGGTACCGTCCCGCACGAGGGCGGCCGGGTGACGGGGATGCCCGGGACATACGTCGTCGGCTGGATCAAGCGCGGGCCCTCGGGCGGCATCGGGGCCAACCGCGCCTGCGCCGCCGAGACCGTCGGCACACTTCTGGAGGATGCCGTGGCCGGCGCCCTGCCCGCACCGGTGCCCGCGCCCAGGGCGTTCCTCCGGCTGGCCCGGAGCCGCAGCCGCCATGTCGTCGACGCCAAGGGGCTGGCCGCGATCGACAGGGCGGAGCTGGCGCGTGGCCGCGACGGCGGGCGACCGCGGGTCAAGTTCGGCACGGTGCCGGAGCTGATCGCGGCGGCGAAGGGCGGCCGTTGGAAGCTGCCGGGCTGAGACGCCGGAGGGCGCGGGACGGGCGCCGGACACGGGCTCCGGGTACCGGGTACCGGGACGGGGACGGCGCCCTCCCGACCGCCACCCAGC
>NZ_JBCEWQ010000041.1:0-55464 GCF_038448545.1 Streptomyces sp. CLV115 | reverse complement strand
GGGGAGCGGTGTGTGGTTCGGGCTGAGGGGGGGCAGGGGCGCCAGGGGGTTCAGGGGCGCGTTATGCGGACCCGGTAGTTTCCCTTCTCGTCCTTGTCGACCACGGATATGCGTATCCCGTTGCTCCGGTCGGTGAAGGTCTCGCCGGGCCGGAACGGGGCGTCGGACAGTTCGGCGTGCACGTTGGGCAGCCGGGTGCAGCCGGCGCTGCCCTTGGTGCTGTCCGCCACGGACACCGGGCCCTGCCCGGTGTCGATGTCCGAGCTCACCTTGTAGATCAGTACGCCCGGCCGGCAGATGGCCTGGTCGTTGCCTGCCTGGGTCCGTACCTCCACCGCGTAGCCGGACTCGCCGCTCAGCGGTACGAACGCCAGCTTGGTGCCGCCCTTGGTGGCCAGCGGGTTGAGTACGTGGTCGCTGGTGCCGGAGCGTGCGGCGCAGCTGATCTGTTTGTTGTCCAGCCAGCCGAGCTTCCACTTGTGCCAGCCGAGCAGGTCGTTGTTGGCCCCCCAGTCCTCGGACATGATGTCCCAGTGCCCGACCGAGCCGCCGCCCTCCATCGTGTAGAGGTCGGGGAGGCCGAAGACGTGGCCGTTCTCGTGCGGCAGGACCCGGTAGCCGGTCTGCTTGAACGATCCCGAGCCGTCGTCCTGCCGGCTGTAGATGAAGGACGTGTTGGCGAGGGGGACGCCGTCCGCCTTCGGGGCGTCGTCGTTGCCGGAGAAGGTCACGGACAGGACGGTGTCCAGGGCCGAGGGGCCGGCGTTCGGGGCGACCAGGATGTTGACCAGGTCGTACGCGGCGAAGTCCACCTTCGGACCGGCGGCGGTGACGATGTCCTGGACGAGGTGGCGGTAGCCCGGTTCGTACGGTGAGCCGCGCTCCATCCCGTACTCCGAGAACGGCAGTGGCATCCGCAGCCAGGACTTCAGCGGGGCGTCGGGGACGTAGGTGAGGCGGCCGTACGATCCGGTCCGGAACCAGTCGGTGGTCTGCGGGAAGAATTCGGCGTACCGGTCCATCGCCTTGCCGGCACCCGGTGCGTCGGGGAAGTCGATCATCAGGTTGAGGGCGCGGACCTTGCCGGTGGAGCGGGCGTAGCCCTCCGGGGTCGGCATGCCCTCCGACATCTGTACGCCCATGGCCGCCGGTATCCGGCACGGGGCGATGCCTGCGGAGCGGGGGGTGGCCACCGGTCCGGCCGAGGCCCGGCTGGCTATCGGGAGAGTGCTGCTGGCCGTGGCCATTGCGGCTATGACCAGGGCTGTTGCGGAGGCGAGCGCGATCGGGCGGCGGTGGCTGCGTATCCGGTGGCGGGGCTTTTGCATATAGCGCCTCGGGGTCCGCGGCAGTCGGCCGGCCCTGACTGCGCTCTGCGGATCAGCCTGTTGCGGGTGGTGCGGTGCCGCTCGTTGGGTGCGCCGTTCGGCTGGTTTTCCCGCACAGGATGTGGCGCAGGTCACATCGTGATGGGGAAATAAGTGGGGAGCCGTTCCCCGTTTGAATCCGTGTCCCCCGCGAAACGGGGAGACGGTCCCCGGTTACGGGAAGCTTGCATCCTGGACAACGGTGACCGTCACGGCAGGAGTGGTGGAAGAAGCGGAAGCAGAAGGAGGCCGTCGTCGTGAAGACCGTCAGCCGAGTCGCCACCGGAGCGACGCAGCCCCGGGCGCCCCGTCCGCGGGCCGATGCGCTGCGCAACCGGGAGCGGATCGTGACGGCCGCGCGCGAGATGTTCGTCGAGTTCGGGCCCGATGTGCCGCTCGACGAGGTCGCCAGGCGCGCCGGCGTCGGCAATGCCACCCTCTACCGGAACTTCCCCGACCGGGCCGCGCTGGTGCACGAGGTCGTGCTCGCGGTCACCTCCCGGACCACCGACCGCGCCGAAGAGGCGGCGGCCGAGGAGGCCGACGCCTTCGCCGCGCTCAGCCGTTTCGTGCACGCGGCGGCCGACGAACGGGTCGGGGCGCTGTGCCCGATGCTGTCCGGCGGCTTCGACAAGGACCATCCCGAACTGCTCGCCGAGCGCCGGCGCCTCGAAGAGGCCGTCGAGGGGCTCGTGGCGCGCGCCATGTCCGCGGGGCGGCTGCGCACCGACATCGCCGTCGGTGACGTACTCGTCGCCCTCTCCCAGCTCACCCGTCCGCTGCCCGGCACCGGCTGCCTGGACATCGACCGGTTCACCCACCGCCATCTACAGCTGTTCCTGGACGGACTGCAGGCCCCGGCCCGGTCCGAACTGCCCGGAACGGCGGCGACCTTGGAGGACCTGCGGCGCCGGCCATGACATCCGCGCCGGGCTCCTGAGCCGGGGGCCGTGCGGCGCGGTTGTCACGACCGCCGCGACCGCCACGCCTTGAACATTCCTCTCACCGATCGCCCGTCCACCGTCTTCTGTTCACCGTCTGCCCGTTCGCTCTCTGTCAGTTCACCGTCCGTCCGTTCTCCGTCCGTCCTTCACCGGCGTTTCGTCCCGGTTCACGAATCTCTTCGCGCCTTCGCGTGCCTGCGTGCGCGTGCGCGTCCTTAGGTGGATACCCCCATGCCAAAAACAGCCGATATCCGACTCCCGGACCCCAGCCGCTGGAAAGCGCTGGCGTTCATCGCCCTCGCGCAGCTGATGGTCGTGCTCGACGCCACGATCGTGAACATCGCGCTGCCGCACGCCCAGACGGCGCTGGACATATCCGATGCCAACAAGCAGTGGGTCATCACGGCGTACGCCCTCGCCTTCGGCGGGCTGCTTCTCTTCGGAGGCCGGATCGCCGACCTCTGGGGCCGTAAGCGGACCTTCGTCGTCGGCCTGATCGGCTTCGCGCTGGCGTCCGCGCTCGGCGGCGCGGCGCAGAACCAGGCGATGCTCTTCGGCTCCCGCGCGCTCCAGGGCGTCTTCGGCGCGCTGCTTGCGCCCGCGGCCCTGTCGCTGCTCGCCGTGATGTTCACCGACGCCAAGGAGCGCGCCAAGGCGTTCGGCATCTACGGTGCGATCGCCGGTGGCGGCGGCGCCGTCGGGCTGATCCTCGGCGGTTTCCTGACCCAGGCGCTGAACTGGCGCTGGACGTTCTTCGTCAACATCCCGTTCGCGATCGTCGCGGCCGCGGGCGCGTACTTCGTGATCCGTGAGCCGGCCGGCAGCCGCAACCGCGCCTCGCTCGACATCCCGGGCGTGGTCCTGTCCGCGCTGGGCCTGGTCTCGCTGGTGTACGGGTTCACCCGCGCCGAGTCCGCGGGCTGGTCGGACGGGCTGACCATCGGCATGTTCGTCGCCTCCGCGGTGCTGCTGCTCTCCTTCGTCCTGACCGAGTCCAAGGTCAAGTCGCCGCTGCTGCCGCTGCGCGTCCTGCTGGACCGCAACCGCGGTGGTGTCTACCTCTCGCTGGGTCTGGCCGTCATCGCGATGTTCGGGCTGTTCCTCTTCCTGACGTACTACCTCCAGGTCGTGAAGGGCTACTCGCCGATCAGGACCGGCTTCGCCTTCCTCCCGATGATCGCGGGCATGATCACCGGCTCGACGCAGATCGGTGCCCGGCTGATGACCCGGGTTCCGGCGCGCAAGCTCATGGGCCCCGGCTTCCTGGTCGCCGCCGTCGGCATGCTGCTGCTGACGCAGCTGGAGATCGGCTCCTCCTACGTCGGTCTCATCCTGCCCGCGCAGCTGCTGCTGGGGCTGGGCATGGGTACGGCGTTCATGCCGGCCATGTCGCTGGCCACGCACGGTGTCGAGCCCCGGGACTCGGGTGTCGCGTCCGCGATGGTCAACACCTCGCAGCAGGTGGGCGGTGCGATCGGGACGGCGCTGCTGAACACCATCGCCGCGTCGGCCGCGACGGCGTACGCCACCTCGCACGCCGCGCTCGGCGCCAGGAACCCGGAGCTGCTGAAGCTCCAGTCGATGGTGCACGGCTTTACCGGTGCCATCTGGTGGGCCGTCGGCATCCTGGTGGTGGCCTCCGCGATCGCGGTGACCTTCATCAACGCCGGCCGTCCTTCGACGGGCCCGGCGACCGGAGGCTCCGGTTCGGGTGAGACCGACGGGGTCGAGGACGAGTTCAAGGTCCCGGTCGTCGCCCACTGACGGCCGCGCCCGACGTGTGACATGGCTGTGTCCCGGTCCCGCCGAAGCGGGACCGGGGCACAGCCGCGTCACGGTTCATCCGCGTCACGGTTCATCCGCGTCACGGTTCATCCGCGTCACGGTTCAGGTGCGTACGTGCACGTGCCTGCATGTATGTGCGCGTACATGCAGGCGTGCGGGCACGTGTGCGGGCGTGCATAGGAGGGTGCACGCGGGCGTACGGGCGTACGGGCGTGCAGGTGCAAAGGGCCGGCGCGGCTCAGCGCAGCCAGGGCAGGTCGGCGTCCGCGCCCTCCGGCTGCAGACCGGCGGCGACGACCTGCATGATCTCGCCCAGCGAGCGCACCTGCTCGGGAGTGAGCCGGTCGAACATCGCCTGGCGTACGGCGTCGACATGGCCCGGTGCGGACCGGCGCAGCATCTCGAAGCCGTCGTCGGTGAGGACCGCGTTCTGGCCACGCTTGTCGGACGGGCAGTCCTCGCGGCGCACCCACCCGCTCTTCTCCAGCCGCGCGACGGCGTGCGAGAGCCGCGATCGGGTGATCTTGGCGTCCTTGGCCAGTTCCGTCATCCGCTTCTGGCGGCGTGGGGCCTGGGAGAGCTGGACGAGCAGTCCGTAATAGATGTGCGGCATGCCGGCATCGCGCTGCAACTGGCGGTCGAGGTGGTCCTCCATGAGCGTGGTGGCGTGGAGGTATGCGCGCCACACGCTCTGCTCTTCGTCGGAGAGCCAGCGCGGCTCGCCGGTGGATGCCGTGGTCATGTACTCCACTGTACGACCTTTTCTTGAAAGTTGAACTAGATAGAGCTAAGGTCTCCGGAAGAAGGAAGCTTGAAGATTAAAGAACCCTTCCTTCTCAAAAAGGCGCCTGTAGAAGGCCCAGTAGAAGACTTACCCGGATCAGCAGCGGATGGGGAGTGCCATGACAGTCACCGCGGAGCGCATGCCCGCCCTCTACCTCTCCCATGGCGCCCCGCCACTGGCCGACGACCCGGTCTGGCCCGGCGAACTGGCGGCCTGGTCCGCCGGACTGCCCCGCCCGCGCGCGATCCTGATGGTCTCCGCGCACTGGGAGGAGGCCCCGCTGGCCCTCGGCGCCACGGAGACGGTCCCGCTCGTCTACGACTTCTGGGGCTTCCCCGAGCACTACTACCAGGTGCAGTACGCCCCCCCGGGCGCGCCGGAGCTGGCGGAGAACGTACGCAAGCTGCTGCGCGGCGCCGGTACGCCGGTCCAGGACATCCCGGACCGCGGGCTCGACCACGGGGCGTACGTCCCGCTCGTGGAGATGTTCCCGGGCGCCGACATTCCCGTGCTCCAGATCTCGATGCCGACGCTGGACCCGCAGAAGCTCATGGACATCGGGCGCAAGCTCGCGCCGCTGCGCGACGAGGGCGTCCTGATCGTCGGCAGCGGCTTCTTCACCCACAACCTGGCCGCCCTGCGGCACGCGGGCGGCACCCCCGGCTGGTCGGCGGAGTTCGACGACTGGGGGGACCGGGCGCTGCGGGCACAGGACATCGACGCGCTGCTCGACTTCGAGAACAAGTCCCCGGCCGGCCGGCTGGCCCACCCGCGCACCGAGCACTTCGCACCGCTCTTCGTGACGCTGGGCGCCTCGGAGGGCGAGCTGGACCGGGGGCGCAGCGTCATCGACGGGTTCTGGATGGGGCTCGCGAAGCGGTCGGTGCAGTTCGGCTGAGCCCGGCACCGGCCGCGTCCCGGGGTGGCGAGTGTTGTGGAGCCGGTGGGTTCTACAGGGCCGGTGGGTTCAGTTCGATGGAGCGGAGTGCGGCGGCGAGGGCCGTTCTGTCGCCGACGTCCAGCGCGGTGTCGGTGAACTTGATGGTGTGATCGTCGCCGTGCGCCGCCGCCCGCGCGAACAACTCGTCGGCGGAGGCGGTCACCGGTGTGCAAGGAGCGGCCTCGGCCGGGCTGTACGCGGCGGTGACCGCGGCGCTCGCCGCCCATGCGGCCCCCAGGCTCGGCACCCAGAGGGCGCGGGGGAGCGCGGGCAGGATGCGCAGTACGGCGTTGGGCGCGGTCGCGGCGTGCACCAGCATGATCGGCTCGCCGTGCCCGTGCGTGGCGAACCGGTGGGTCGCGGCCCGCACCAGCTCCGCCAGCCGGTCCCGCGCCTCGTCCGGGTCGTCGGTGAACCGCTGCGGCCACACCGGGAACGCGGTGAGCTGCGCCAGCCGGTCCCGGATGCCGCCGTCCTGCTCGGGCACCGGCGGCACGGCGTCCAGCGCTGCCGCGGCGGTGGGTGCGGGGGCGAGCGGGGCCAGTACGGGCAGCGGCTGGTGGCGGGCGGCCCAGTATCCGAGGCCGTGGGCGAGTTCGGTGATCCGGGGCGCCGTCGCCTCGCCGGCGAGCAGAGTGCGTACGGAGTGGCCGACCCGGATCACGGGGTGGGTGGCGCCCGCCGCGATGCCGGGGAGCAGCCGCGGCCACCACTCGGTGAGGACGTCCCGCCAGGGGCGCTCGGCCGTCTCCCGCTCGAAGTACTCCGTCCAGTCCGCGATCCGGCGCGGGTCGCCGAGGGCCTCGCGCCAGTTCTCCGCCGTCACCCGGGTCGCGGTGTCCGGCATGTCCTCCAGCTTGTGGCTGTAGTGGTCGAGCCAGCGGTGGACGGCCGGTGCCTGACCGTGCCGGACCAGCGCCTCGACGGCCATGGGACCGTGATTGCTCAGCCAGCCGTTGCGCTCGGGGCCGGATCCGTGGAGGCGCTCCAGCGCCTCGTCGAGCGTGCCGGTGGTGTCGTCCGCGGTGCTTCTCGTGCCGTCCGCGGTGTTCGTCGTGTCGCCTGCGGTGTTCTTCAGATCGTCCGGCGTGTTCCTCGCGTCGTCCGCGGTGTTCCTCGTGTCGTCCATACGGGAGCACGCTAGGCGCGGGGCCCGCACGGCGTAACGGACCTCGGACCCGGATCGGCACCGGCCGTGGGACTAGGGCTGCGGCCCCAGCCGCTTCTCGTACCAGGCCACGTCCCAGTACGTGCCGAACTTCCGGCCCACTTCTGCGTACGTACCGACATGGCGGAAACCGAAGCGCTCGTGCAGCCGGGCGGAGGCCTCGTTGGGCCGGGTCACGCCCGCGTACGCGCGGTGCACGTCCTCGCCGGTGAGCGCCTCGAACAGGGCCGTGTAGAGGAGCGTGCCGATGCCTCGGCCGGTGGCCCGGGGGGCGCAGTACACGCTCGCCTCGACCGAGGTCGAGTACGCCGCCTTGGGGCGGAAAGCGCTGCTGGTGGCGTATCCCAGGATCGAGGCGGGGCCGACAAGCCGGACATCCTGAGCAACCAGAAGGCGGTGCGGGCCGTCTTCAGGGTGGGAACGCAACCACGGCAACCGCTGTTGGGGAGTGAAGGGGGTCGTGTCGAATGTGACCGTGGTCTCACGCACGTAATGGTTGTAGATGTCCGTGAGTGCCACCAGATCACCCTCGATGCCCGGCCTGACCTGCACTTCTGTCCGGCTCTCCGGCATGCGCACCCCCTTGTGGCGGCACAGGGTACTGCATGATCGCGAAAATGAATGCCAGGCGTGGGAATTCTGTCCGGATTCCAGTCGTTGTTTCCATCGGATGCAGGGCACCCGGAAGGGTGTCGCGACCTACTCAGCAAGGGAGCACGCATGGCAACCCGTGCCGTCGCCCGTCGTTCGTCCACCACCGGTGGGACCAGCCGGGCAAGCAGCGTTCGCGCCGCGGGCGGGGAGATCGCCGATCGCGACCTGGTCGGCATGTACCTGGACGAGATCGCGCGTACGCCGCTGCTCGACGCCGCCAAGGAGGTCGAGCTGTCGCAGACCGTCGAGGCGGGCGTCTACGCCCGGCAGATACTCGACGGCTCGGTCGACAGCAAGGCCGGCGGAGCCACGCGTGAGGAACTGGAGGCGCTGGTCGCCGACGGCGAGCGCGCCAAGGACGTATTCATCCGTTCCAACCTCCGGCTCGTCGTTGCCGTCGCCCGCCGCTATCCGCGCGCCGGGCTGCCTCTGCTCGACCTGATCCAGGAGGGCAATGCGGGCCTGGTGCGCGCGGTCGAGAAGTTCGACTACGCCAAGGGCTTCAAGTTCTCCACGTACGCGACGTGGTGGATCCGTCAGGCCATCACCCGCTCCATAGCCGACCAGTCCCGTACGATCCGGCTCCCCGTCCACCTGGTGGAGGAGCTCGGCCGGATCCGCCGGGTGCAGCGCGAGTTCAACCGCGAACACGGCCGTGAGCCGGAGCACGCGGAGATAGCGGCCGAGCTGGACTCCACGCCGGAGCGCGTGGGCGACGTGCTGGACTGGGCGCGCGACCCGGTCAGTCTCAACATGTCCGTGGACGACGAGGGCGAGACCCAGTTCGGCGATCTGCTGGAGGACACCTCCGCGGTGTCGCCCGAGCAGTCGGTGATGACGCTGCTGCGCAGTGAGGAGCTGGAGGACCTGATCGGCAAGCTCGACAACCGCACGGCCTCCATCATCCGCATGAGGTACGGCATCGAGGACGGCCGTGAGCGGACCCTCACCGAGGTGGGCAAGCAGCATGGCCTCACCCGCGAGCGGATCCGGCAGATCGAGAAGCACGCACTGCTGGAACTGAAGCGAATGGCCCACGACACGGGTTTTGACGCTGCGGCGTGAGCCTTCGTCCAGTAACCTCCGAAATAGGTCGCTTCGCGTGACCTCCCAGAGCTGAGTCCCGGCGCCCACCCCCCCTGGCGCCGGGGCTCATTCTTTTGCCCCGGAGTCGGGAGGGGTGGCCGAGGCGGCCGAGGTCAGGGTGTTGCCGTGGGGGTCGTCAGGGTGTCGCCGCGCGGGTCAGGCGGGCGCCCAGATCGCTCAGGTACTCCGCCATCTGCGGCGGGCCGTGCACGGTGAAGTCGCAGTCCACCAGCGCCAGCCGGAGCGCCACCCACTCCAGCGAGTCCGCGAGCACCGCCCGCAGCCGGCAGGTGTTCTCGCCGGTCCGCTCCAACGGGCCGATCGCGGCAGGCAGCCGCGCGGACACGAAGTCCGCCGGGGCCGCGAAGCTCACGTCGACCTCCAGCTCCGGCTGCCGGCGGGCGATGGAGCCGGCGAGGAACTTCGCCGCGTCCCCCGTGGGCAGCGCACGCGGGGTGAACCGGGCCCCGGTGGCGAACGGCTCGCTCACCCGGTCGACCCGGAACGTACGCCAGTCCTCGCGCCCCAGGTCGTACGCGACGAGGTACCAGCGCCACCCCGTGCTCACCAGCCGGTACGGCTCGGCCTCGCGCTTCGACTCGGCGCCGTCGCCCGCCCGGTACGCGAACCGCAGCCGCTCCTGGCCGGTGACCGCGGACGCCATCACGGTCAGCGTCCGCGGGTCGATGGTCGAACCGTCGCCGCGGGTCAGCGGCATCGTCGCGTTCTGCAGCGTCGAGACCCGGTGGCGCAGCCGGGACGGCAGCACCTGCTCCAGCTTCGCCAGCGCCCGCACCGACGCCTCGTCCACCCCCTCGATGGCGTGCCCGGCCCCCGCCCGCAGGCCCACGGCGATGGCCACCGCCTCCTCGTCGTCGAGCAGCAGCGGCGGCATCGCGGTGCCTGCGACCAGCCGGTAGCCGCCGATGGAGCCGCGCGAGGCCTCGACCGGATAGCCGAGCTCGCGGAGCCGGTCGATGTCCCGGCGGATGGTGCGCGGGCTGACGTCCAGCCGCTCGGCGAGCTCGCTGCCCGGCCACTCGCGGGGTGTCTGGAGGAGCGACAGCAGATTCAGCAGTCGTGCCGGGGTGTCGGTCATGGGCTCAGCCTTCTGCCTGGGTGCCGGTCCACTGCCTGGACGTGTGGGGTGCCGGTGGGCTCGTGCGGGGTGTCGGTCGTCTCATCAGGGTGCCCATCCATTGGGTCATGACCTGACCTAATCGCTGTTTAGTTTCTTCATATGACTTCTTCCGCACCTCTGTCGTCCACGGCATCCGGGCCCACGGTGTCCTCGGACCCGTCGGACCGGCGACGCTGGTTCGCACTCGCCATCGTCATGACCGCGGCCTTCATGGACCTGGTCGACGTCACGATCGTCAACATCGCCATCCCGAGCATCCAGGAGGACACCGGCGCCTCGTTCAGCTCGATCCAGTGGATCACCGCCGGCTACGCGCTGGCCTTCGCGGCCGGGCTGATCACCGGCGGCCGGCTGGGTGACATCTACGGCCGCAAGCGGCTGTTCCTCATCGGCATCGGCGGCTTCACGCTGGCCTCCGCGCTCTGCGGCTTCGCCGTGAACCCGGAGATGCTGGTCGCCTCCCGCATCCTCCAGGGCGGCACCGCCGCGCTGATGGTCCCGCAGGTGCTGTCGATCGTGCACGCCACCTTCCCGGCCCACGAGCGCGGCAAGGTCTTCGGCCTCTTCGGTGCGATCGTCGGTCTCGGCGCCGTCTCCGGTCCGCTGCTGGGTGCGCTGCTCACCGAGTGGAACATCGCCGGTCTCGAATGGCGGCCGATCTTCCTGATCAACCTGCCCGTCGGTATCGCCGGACTGCTGCTCGGCCGGAAGTTCATCACCGAGTCCAAGGCTCCGAAGGCGCTCCGGCTCGACCTGATCGGCGTCGTCCTGGTGACGCTGGGCATGCTGATGCTGATCTACCCGCTGACCCGTGGGCGCGAGCTGGGCTGGCCGGTGTGGGGACATGTGTCGATGGGCGGCAGCCTGCTGGTGTTCCTGGCCCTGGTGGTGTTCGAGCAGTCGAAGGCGCGCAAGGACGGCTCGCCGCTGGTCGAACTGTCGCTGTTCCGGGTCAAGAGCTTCGCGGCGGGCATCGCGGTGCAGCTGACCTTCGGCATCGGGCTCGGCATCTTCTTCCTGGTCTGGACGCTCTACATGCAGATGGGCCTCGGCTGGAGCGCGCTCCGGGCCGGCACGACCGGTGTGCCGTTCTCGATCGCGGTCTCGTTCGCCGCCGGGATCTCCGTGCAGAAGCTGGTGCCCCGGTTCGGCCGCAAGGTTCTCCAGGCGGGTGCGGCGCTGATGGTCGCCGGACTGCTGATCTACATCTGGGAGTCCGACCGGTACGGCATGGGCATCACGTCCTGGCAGATGATCCTGCCGCTGGTGGTCATGGGCGTGGGCATGGGCCTGATCGTGGCGCCGCTGACGGACATGGTGCTCTCCGAGGTGCCGAAGGAGCACTCCGGTTCGGCCTCCGGGCTGATCAACACCGTGCAGCAGATGGGCAACGCGCTCGGCCTCGGGCTGGTCGCGGTCGTCTTCTTCGGCTCGATCGACGACCGGCCGGCACCGCCGCAGGTGGGCCCGGCGTTCGCAGAGGCGTTCCAGCACTCGCTGTGGTGGGTGGCCGGGGTGCTCGCGGTGATCTTCCTGGTGATGTTCGCGCTGCCGCTGCGGCCGCGCGGGCGGTGTCCTCGTCGCCGTAGACCTCGCACATGTGGCGGCCGTCCGGCGTGGCCGTGTGCTCGACCTCCCACAGGCTCGTCTCACTGCCGTCGAGAAGCAGGAAGGCGTGCTCGTACAGCGTGAATCCGGCGTCCCGTCCGTCCACCTGGCACTGCCGGCCGAAGACCTGGGTGATGTGGTGGGCGAAGGCGGCACGCAGCAGCCGGGCGGTCTCCTCTCCGGGGCTGTCGCTGTTCTCCGCGCGACGCAGTACGCGGCGGGCGTGGTCGGCGGAGTTGTCCGGGGCGTACATCCGGGGTAGCGGGGCCGGGGGAGCCGCCATCAGGACAGTGAGTATCTCCAGGTCGGCCTGCGGCCCGTCGTCCCCGAACACCGGGACCTCACCGAAACTGCCGGTCAGCCTGGCGGCGGCGACATGGGCATCGGCCTCGTCGTCGTACAGCTCGTGGTGCCTGGGATCGGGCTCCACACGGGAGTGCGGGCCGACCGCGCTCCGCTGGCCTCCGTGCACCAGCTCCCAGAGGGAGAGGGCGGTGCCGTCGGACAGCAGATACGTATGCCGGTAGGTCTCGCGGTGGAGTACGGAACTGTGGTGCGAGGAGTGCAGGGAACTGCTGTGGGCGAGCGCGGTACCGAGTCTCTCGACCGTACTGTCGGGCAGGTCGAAAGAGTTGAGTGCCCGTCGCAGGAGTCGCTCGAGGTGCTGCTCGGTTGTCTCGTACGGATCGCTCAAGGTGCTGTCTCCAGGCCGTTGCCGCGTGTTACTTGCTGCGTGCTTAACGTAGTCCCTGGGTCCGACATCGTGACCGGGGTTCAGGAAAACGTATGGCGCACGCAGATGGTTCCTGGCGGTTCGTCCGAACTTCCTTACCCCGCAGGCGAGTCGGGCCCCGGGGCGCTGCCCGCCGAGGGGCGTGGGGCGGGCGGCGGTATGTCGTAGAGATCGCCGTACGAGAGGTGGCGTCCGCCGCCGGGGCGGCCGTCGACGCCCCGAGCTGCGCGGACGGCCTTCACGATGGCGCGCGCGAGCACATCCGGGCCGGCCGCCAGCAGGTCGTTGAGCGCGATCGGATTCCGCGGATCCAGCGGCCGCTCGCCGGTGGCCAGCGCGAAAACGGTGTCCCCGTCGGTGAGCAGATGTACGGGACGGACGGCGCGCGCCAGCCCGTCGTGCGCCGTACCCGCGAGCTTCTGCGCCTGGGCCCGGGTGAGGTCGGCATCCGTCGCTACGACGGCGAGCGTGGTGTTGAGCGGGGGCCGCGCGTCGGCGTCCCGCACCTCGGCGAGCCGTTGCTCCGCCGCACGGACTGCCTCGGGCGCCGGGTACACCGGCGGTTCGGCGGCGCCGTACTCCCCGTACAGCACCCCGGTACGCGGATCGACCACCGAGCCCGCCGCGTTCACCACGACGAGCGCCGCCACCGTGATCCCGGAGGACAGCAGCAGGCTCGCCGTGCCCACGCCGCCCTTGAGCTGCCCGGCGACCGCGCCCGTACCGGCGCCCACGTTTCCCTCGGAGACCGGCGCCCCCGGCTCTGTGGCCGCCGCGTCCTCCACCGCCGCACGGCCCGTCGAGGCGTCGGGGCGGGCCCGCCAGTCGCCGCCCCGTCCCAGGTCGAAGACGCACGCGGCGGGGACCACCGGCACCACCTGCGCCGGGTCGGGGCCGACCCGCACCCCGCGCCCCTGCTCCTCCAGCCAGGCCATCACCCCGGACGCCGCGTCCAGGCCGTAGGCGCTGCCGCCCGTCAGGACGACGGCGTCGATGCGCTGCACCAGATTGCGCGGATCGAGCGCGTCCGTCTCCCGGGTGCCCGGACCGCCGCCGCGCACGTCGACGGCCGCGACCGCACCGCCCTCGGGGGCGAGGACGACGGTGGTGCCGCTCAACGCGCCCTCGCCCGGCACCTGCGCATGGCCCACGCGCAGCCCCGCGACATCGGTCAGCGCGTCGAGCGGTCCGGCGGAAGGGACTGCCGGCTTCAGGGGCTCCCGGGGCTTCCTGGGCTTCAGGGGTTCTTCCGTCACTGCTTGCTCCTCACCGAGTGCTCCTCACCACGCGCTCCGCACCGAGCGGCCACCCAGCGGGCCACCGGGTGTGCCACGTGCTGATCCGTCGCCGTCCGCCGGCCCGGCCGTCCACGGGTGCGTCCGGCCGTCCGTCGTGCTCACCCGGCCGGGGATCCGGCCGTCCTTCGCGCTTCCCCTCCCCGGGCTTCGGCCGTGCTTCGTGCTCACTCTCCCGGGGTGGGACGCCGGGAGAGCAGCACCCCCACGGCCACGGCGGCCGCGGCGACCAGACCGGCCGCGAACACCGCCCACCCGCCGGCGAACGTGCAGGCCAGGATGGCCAGCGCGGCCACCGGGAGGGCAAGTTGCTCCGCGAGGTCGCGCTTGAAGTGGCGGGCGTGCAGCGTCCACACCGTCAGCAGGAAGAGCGCGGAGGGAATGGTCACCACTGCGGCGGCCACCGTGTCCGAGACATGCGCCTTGCCCACGGCGTGCTCCACCGCCACCTCGATGCCCGCGCCGATGGCGGCCGCGGAACCGAAGATCAGGTAGTGCCCGTATCCCCAGATGAACGCTTCCCTGCTGCCGCGCAGGTAGTCATGGATCGGTACGGCGAAATAGATCCACCAGGCGGAGAAGACGATCAGCAGCCCGCCCGCGGCGATCGGCAGGAGCTCGCCGAGCGCGTCGTGCTCGTCCACCGCCTCCTGGACCGCGACCGTGGCCGCCGCGATCGTCTCGCCCAGCACGATGATCGTGAACAGTCCGTACCGCTCGCCGATGTGGTGCGGATGCCAGCTCGTCGAGCGGTCGCGCTCGGCGATCGCGGGAACGGACATCTCCGCGAGGGCGAGCACGACGAAGGCGGCGGTACGGACCGGGCCCGAGTCGGAGGGCAGGAACAGCATGGCGATCCAGCCCAGTTGCACCACCATGATCCCGACGGCGTACCGCAGCGCCACCCGCCGCTCGGCACCCTCGGTGCAACTCGCGGCGCGCAGCCACTGGCTGGTCAGCGCGAGCCGCATCACCACGTAACCAAGGACGACGACCGTCCAGTCGCCCGCGTCGAAGGCGCGCGGAACCCCGGCGGCAAGGATGAGCACACCGGTGATCTGGACGAGCGTGACGACGCGGTACAGCGGGTCGTCGGTGTCGTAGGCCGAGGCGAACCAGCTGAAGTTGACCCAGGCCCACCAGATCGCGAAGAAGACGGCCGCGTAGCTGCCTACCCCGGTGAGGGTGTGGCCTTCGGCGACGGCGTGCACCAGCCGTGCGCCCGCCTGGGCCACGGCGACCACGAAACACAGATCGAAGAAGAGTTCCAGCGGGGTCGAGGCGCGATGTTTCTCGGTGCGGCTGCGAGCCGTCATTACGGGCATGGGAGCCAGCACACCAGACGGGGAACGGCCCTGCTGAACGGGGCATGCCCCGGATGGGCGATCGGGCTCACCCGGCCGAGCCGTAAATCATGACCAACCGTCGGATACCGCCCTACGGTGACGGGGTGACCGAGCCGCCAGAACCCTCCGACGCAGCCGCGCAGCCCAACCCCGGTGCACACACCGGCTCCGCCGAGGCGTCCGGCCCAGCAGGCCCGGCCGGTCACGGCCCCGCAGGCTCTGCCGGCCCTACCGGCCTCACCGGCCTCACCAATCCCGCAGATCCCACGGGTCTCGCAGGTCCCGCCGGGGCCCGTTCCGTCACCGGTCGGGCGACCGCGGCCGGTGTCATCGTCTCCGTCCTCCTGATCCTCGCGATCGTGCTCGGCAGCCGGCTGCTGGAAAACTTCGACTCCGCCCTTCTCCCGTACGCGGTCGCCACCGTCTTCCTCGCCTTCGGCGTCGCCTACCGCTACACGGTCTGGATCTCCGCCCCCGGCGCCCGACGGCTGTTCGACCAGGGGTGGCGGAGCTTCTTCTCGGTGGCCAACTTCCGCAAGGCGCCCACCGCGCTGCCCCGGATGATCGCCACGTACCTGGGCTTCCAGAAATTCCTCGGTGCCCGCTCGCACGCCCGCTGGGCCGCCCACCAGCTGATCTTCTGGGGCTGCGTCCTCGCCGCGCTGATCACCTTCCCACTGACCTGGGGCTGGTTCACCTTCACCTCCGGCACCGGCTCGGGGCCCGGCTACGAGATGCGTATCTGGGGCTTCAAGATCATCGGATTCGACTCCCTGGACATCCTGGGCTGGCTGATGTTCCACGGCCTGGACATCGCCGCCGTGCTCGTCATCCCCGGCGCCTCGTACTTCCTGTGGCGCCGGATGAAGGACCGCGGCGCCGTCACCGGCCAGCGTTTCGCCTACGACCTGGTCCCGCTGATCGCACTCGTCGTCATCTCCGTGACCGGTCTGCTGCTCACCTTCTCGTCGATCTTCCTGCACGGCGGCGGATACGAGTTCCTGGCGGTCCTCCACATGGTGTCGGTGGTGTTCACCCTCATCTACATCCCGTTCGGGAAGTTCTTCCACATCGTCCAGCGCCCGGCCGCGGTCGGCATGCAGCTGTTCAAATACACCGCCCGGCAGGACCAGGAGGTCTTCGCCTGCCGTCGCTGCGAGGAGCCCATCGACACCGGGCCCTATGTCGAGAACCTCCGCGGCACCATGCGCGACCTCGACCTCGGCTTCGACGAGTGGGCCGAATACTGCCCGCGCTGCAAGCGGGTGCTGCGTGGCAGCGCCTATCTCTCCCAGGTGAAGAAGGGCTACAAGTGACCGCGGATCCGCGTGCGGCCGACCCCGGCAGGGCCGGTTCCCGTACGGCTGTTCCTCTCGACCCCTCCCTCGCTCCGCCCGGCACCCGCGCCTTCCGTGACGCGGGCGGGATCCCCGCCGACCGATGGCGCGCCGACCAGGGCGGCGAGACACTCGTCCCCACCCACTGCTGCTTCTGCGGGGTGCAGTGCGGGATGTATCTGCGCGTCGACCGCGGCGGCAAGGTCTTCGGCGTCGAACCCCGCAACCACGACATCAACCGGATGCGGCTGTGCCCCAAGGGGATCAACGCGTATCAGCAGGTCAACCACCCCGACCGGCTCACCGCACCGCTGATGCGCCGCTCCCGCGACGAGGACTTCCGCGAGGTCTCCTGGGACGAGGCGCTGGACTTCACCGTCGACGAGATCAGGCGCATCCAGCAGCGCCACGGGAACGACGCCTTCGGGCTGCTCGGCGGAGCCAGTCTCTTCTCGGAGAAGACCTATCTGGTCGGTAAATTCGCCCGGGTCGCCCTCAAGTCCCGGCACGTCGACTACAACGGCCGGCTCTGCATGGTCAGCGCCGCGGGTGCCAACAAACTCGCCTTCGGCATCGACCGGGCCGGCAACCCCTTCTCCGACATCCTGCTCACCGACTGCCTGCTGATCGCGGGCTCCAACGTCGGCGAGTGCTTCCCCGTGATGACCCAGTACGTGTGGGGAGCCCGGGACCGCGGCGCGAGCCTGATCGTCGTCGACCCGAGGGAGACCGCGATCGCCCGCACGGCCGACATCCACGTCGCGCTCAAGCCGGGCACCGATTCGGCCTTCTTCAACTCCGTGCTGCACGTGGTGATCGAGGAGGGCCTGACCGACGAGGCATACCTCGCCGCCCACGCCACCGGCTGGGAGGAGGTGAAGGCCAAGGTGGCCGAGTATCCGCCGTACCGGGCCGCCGAGATCTGCGGTGTCCCCGTCGAGCAGATCACCCAGGTCGCCCGGGCCTTCGCCCGCGCCCCCAGGGCCATGGCCTGGCACGCCCGAGGCATCGAGCACCACTCGCAGGGCGTCGAGAACTGCCTCAGCGTGATCAACCTCTGCACCGCCACCGGCCACATCGGCAGGCCCGGGGCCGGCTACGGCACCATCACCGGCCAGGGCAACGGGCAGGGCGGCCGTGAGCACGGGCAGAAATCCGACCTCCTGCCCGGCGGCCGCTCGATCATGAACGAGGAGCACCGCAGACAGATCTGTGAGATCTGGGGCATCGAGGAGTCCGAACTCCCGCCCGCCGGCACCTCGATGATGGAAATGGTCTGGCAGATGCAGCGCCGCGAGATCCGCGGCCTGATCGGCATCTGCAACAACCCCTTCGTCTCCCTCCCCAACTACAGGGTGGTCAAGGAGGGGTACGACGCCACGGAATTCCACGCTCAATTCGACTTCTTCCTTTCCGAGACCGCTGCCAACGCACATGTCGTCTTTCCCGTCACCACCTGGGCCGAGGACGAAGGGGTGATGGCCAACGCCGAGGCCCGGGTGGTCAAGCACAACAAGGCCCAGGACCCGCCGCCCGGTGTACGGACCGACACCTGGGTGATGTGCGAACTCGCCAGACGCCTCGGCGCGGGCGACAAATTCGCCTTCGCCGACTCCCGCGCCGTCTTCGACGAACTGCGGACCGCCTCCGCCGGCACCGTCAACGACTACTACGGCATCACCTACGAACGGCTGGAGGAGACCGGCGGCATCGCCTGGCCCTGCCCCAGCACCGACCACCCCGGCACCCCTCGGCTCTTCGAGGACGGCAGGACCTACCACCCCGACGGCAAGATCCATCTGCAGGTCGTCGAATGGCACCCGCCGATGGACCCCTACGACGACGAGCACCCCATGTCGCTCACCACCGGGCGCACCGTCGCCCACTTCCTCTCCGGCAACCAGACCCGCCGTCTGGGCGCCCTCGTGGAACAGACCCCGCGCCCCTGGGCCGAGCTCCATCCCTCCCACGGCTTCCGCGACGGCGAACCGGTCCGCGTCGTCACCCGGCGCGGCAGCGAGGTCTTCCCCGCACTGGTCACCGAGGCGATCCGCCCCGACACCGTCTTCATCCCGTACCACTGGCCCGTCCCCACCGCGGCCAACGCCCTCACCATCGACGCCCTCGACCCCCGCTCCAAGATCCCCGAGTACAAGGTGTGCGCCTGCCGCATCGAGCACGCCGAGAAGATTGACGACGTCCCCGCACCGCCTGTCGCCCCCGGCCGGGTCAGCTACCCGGAGACCCAGGTCTCCCGGACCGACCCGCTGCCGCCCACGGCCCCCCAGGGGCGTGGCACCTCGGAGAGGAACTGACCGTCCCATGATGGGCAGAACGATCTTCATCGACCCGGGGCGCTGCATCGGCTGCCAGGCCTGCGTCTCCGCCTGCCGGGAATGCGACTCGCACCGCGGCAAGTCGATGATCCACCTCGACTACACCGACGAGGGCCGGTCCGTGGCCTCCCTTCCCACTGTCTGCATGCACTGCGAGGACCCGGTCGCCCCGTGCGCCGAGGTCTGTCCCGCCGACGCGATCCTGGTGACCGCCGACGGTGTGGTGCAGCAGGCCGACACCACCCGCTGCATCGGCTGCGCCAACTGCGTCAACGCCTGCCCCTTCGGCGTCCCGAAGATCGACCTCCAGGCGAAGCTGCAGATGAAATGCAACCTCTGCTACGACCGCACCGCCTACGGCCTCGCCCCCATGTGCGCGACCGTCTGCCCGACCGGGGCGCTGTTCTACGGGACCGTCGAGGAGCTCCAGGCGGAGCGCCCCGGCGTCCAGGTCGCCGACACCTTCAGCTTCGGCCGGAGCGAGGTGCGCACCGGCGTGGCCATGGTCGTTCCCGCTGACCGGATGCAGTGGCCGGTGCCCGGCGGCCTTCCCGTCGTCGAGATCAACGGGAAGGACGTCCGCCGATGAGCGTCACCGAACAGCCGCCCTCCGGCGATCCGCGCGACGCCCTGCACGACCGGATCGCCGCCGACTCCCTGACCACCCGGCGCGACTACCTCCGGATCGTGACGACCGTCTCCGGCGGGCTCGCCGTCGGCGGTCTCGGTGTGGCGGCGGGAATCCTGCCGCGCCACGGCGACCCCGACAACGACAGGACCCCCGCGCCGAGGAGGATCGCCGCCCAGCTCCTGCCCGGTGAGTCCGTCGCCTTCCACTACCCGGACGAGGAGGACAAGGCGGTCGCCGTCCGGCTGGACGACGGCACCCTCGTCGGCTATTCCGCGATCTGCACCCATCTCGCCTGTGCCGTGCTCTGGCGCAAGGACCGGGGTTCCGAGGGCGAGCTGTACTGCCCCTGTCACGAGGGCGTCTTCGACGCCCGTACCGGAGAGGTCACCGCCGGGCCGCCGCCGCGTGCGCTGCCCAAGGTGGTGCTCATCGAACAGGCCGACGGCAGTATCTGGGCCATCGGCACGACGCGCTCGGGCGAGAGCATCGAACAAGGGCTGTGCCGCCGGTTCCGTGCCGACCGCCCGGACCTCGCCTCCCGCATCGGCTGCCCCGCCGTCGAGGGCGGCGGCGCGGAGGGACCTGCGGCCGCTGAGCCGGGGACCGCCCGGACCGGGGCCCGTACCGAGGGCGGTACAAGGGCTCGGACCGAGGCCGATACGAGGGTCCGGGCCGGAGCTGACACTTCTGGCAGGCGGACATGAGCGACGCCCCTCAGCCCTGGAACCCGGAGCCCCCGGAGTACCACCCGGGAAGTGCCCGTCCCGAACTCAACCGGCCGGTCCACGAGCGCTATCCGCAGATCCGCGCCACAAGCGGCTACGGCGACCCCCGGGTCCGCCACACCGGCCCCGGGCCGGGGGCCGGCACCGACCAGGAGCCCGAGCGGTCCTCGAAACTGACGGCCCGGCTGGCCCTCGCCATGACGGTGGTCATCGGCCAGCTCTGGGGGCTGACCGTCATCATCGACGCATGGATGGAGGGCAACACCGGCACGGCCTGGTGGGGCGCCGGCTTCCTGTGCCTGTCGTTCCTCGTCGTTCTCGGGCTGTGGCTGATCGACCCGAAGGACCGCTGACCGCCGCCGTACCCTTGACGTATGAGCACCGCCCCCGCCCCCGGCCCGCGCGATTCGAAGCCCTCCCGGCCGGACCGGCCGAAACCGAAACCGGCTCTGATCTTCGACGATCCGCTGGACCAGCAGTCCGCGGACGATACGGACCAGGGATGGGGCGAGCGGGCCCCGGCCGGTGGCGGCGCCGCCGATCTGGCGCGCTTCCTCGACGAGAAGCCGCCCCACCACATCTGATTCCCCGCCCCGTGGTGGTCCGGTGGCGTTGCCGCCGGTTCTTGCGCTGCGTGTCGTGCTACTCGTCGTGGCCCCGGCCCGGGGTCTTGCCGGTCTCGCCCGCCGGGCCGCCGCGCTGCGAGACGAGGGTGTCGCGGATCTCCTTCAGCACCTCCAGTTCGCTCACCTCCAGCGTCTCCTGCACCCCGTCCTTCGCGGCCTGCATCGCCGCCCGCTTGGCCAGGTACTTGGCCATGGGCAGGACCATGAGGAAGTACACGACGGCTGCCGTGATCAGGAAGCCGAGGGTGGCGCTGAGCACCGAACCCCACAGGATCCGGATGCCCTCGGTCGCCTCGCCCGTCTTCGGGTCCGTGACGCAGGGGCCCTTGAGGCAGGAGCTGTAGGCCTCCAGGTCCTTGGTGCCGAACGCACCGACCAGCGGGTTGATGACTCCTTTGACGATCGAATTCACGATCTGGGTGAACGCGGCACCGATGACGACGGCGACCGCCAGATCGATCACATTGCCGCGCGTCAGGAAGGCTTTGAACCCTTCCAGCAGACTGACCTTTTTCTCGCTCACAGGTGAGCCATCCTTCGCGTGCGCTGTAGGCGGAGCAAACTTCTCCGCAACTTACGGCAGTACGCGTTGAAACCACCCAATTCTCGTGTTTGTTCAGGTGACTTGGTCGATTGCCAGTACGAATCAACACAAGATCACCGCCAGTTGGGACGAGATGCCCGCACCGGCCAGTGCGGTGGCCGTTTCCCGGGGGACAGCCAGCACGATCAGCGCGCCGTCCTGCGCGGAGCCGTCGGAGCCCTGGAAGCCGGCGGAACCCTCGAAGCCCGCGGCACCGTTCGCCGTGGTGTGCGGCACCTCGGTCACCCGCGCGCCCTTCGCCAGTACCCGGGCCCCGGCGCCGGTCCCGCCTCGGGCCTCCCCGGCAGCGATCACGTCGACATGGTCGCCCGGCCGCAATAAGCGCACCGTCCCCGCATCCGCGATCCGGACCGGCGCGGACACCAGCCGGGCCGCTCGCCGGGCCCGCTCCGGCGCCGCCCCCGCCGTACCAACGGCTCCCGCCCCGTACGCGGCATCGCCGCCCGTGCCCGTACCGCCACCGCCCAGTCCGGTGGCGGCGAGTGCGGCGGCCGTCAGGGCCAGCCCGGCCGCGAGGGCGCGACGCTGCCGCCACAATGCCCGCCGCAGCCGGTGCCCACCGCCTCCGCGCACCCGCAGTGGTTCGAACGCGGGCACCCCGCAGGGCGGTGGCGCCGGCGACGGGGACGGCAGCGGCGGGAATGACATGGGGGACGCGGAAGGCGCGGAAGGCGCGGAGAGCGGGGAAGTCGCGGACGATGCGAGCATGGTCGATACCACCTGCTGTGAGGAGTGTGTGGGGAGTTCCGGACGAACACCCCTCACGATCCACCGTCCGCGAGCTTCCCGCTGAAGCCTGTGGACAGCCCCGGAGTTGTGGAAAACTCCGTCACCCGCTCCCCGCTCCCCGCTCAGGCCGCGCAGCGCCCCGTACTTCGGCTCACGCCGCACAGCGCCCTGCCCCGCGGCTCATGCCGCACAGCGCCCCGCCCCGCGGCCCCGCCCCGCTAAGGCAGCTCGATACCCGGCTTCAGCCCGTCCAGCGCGTGCGAACACGGGCAGTCCCGGTCCGCCTCCGCCGGCAGTGCGGCCACCACGTCGAAGAGGACCGAGCGCAGCCGGTCCACGTTGGCCGCGAACACCTTCAGCACGTCCCCGTGCGAGACGCCGTCGCCCGCCTCCGCGCCCGCGTCCAGGTCCGTCACCAGGGTCATCGTCGTGTAGCACAGGCCCAGCTCACGGGCGAGGACGGCCTCCGGGTGCCCGGTCATCCCGACCACCGACCAGCCCATCGCCGCATGCCAGCGCGACTCCGCCCGGGTCGAGAAGCGCGGCCCCTCGACGACCACCAGCGTCCCGCCGTCCACCGGATCCCAGTTCTCCGCGCGGGCCGCAGCCAGGGCCGCCCTGCGCCCCTCGGGGCAGTAGGGATCGGCGAAGCCCAGGTGCAGGACGTTCGGCTCCGCCCCGTCGGCCCGGATCACCCCGTCGTAGTACGTCTGCGTCCGGGCCTTGGTGCGGTCCACCATCTGGTCGGGGACGAGCAGGGTGCCCGGTCCGTACTCCGGGCGCAGACCGCCCACCGCGCACGGGCCGAGTACCTGACGTACGCCGACGGAGCGCAGCGCCCACATGTTGGCCCGGTAGTTGATGCGGTGCGGCGGCAGGTGGTGGCCGCGTCCGTGGCGGGGGAGGAAGGCGACCCGGCGGCCGCCCACCTCGCCGAGGAAGAGGGAGTCGCTCGGCGGTCCGTACGGGGTGTCCACGCGCACCTCCGTGACGTCCTCCAGGAAGGAGTACAAGCCCGAGCCGCCGATGACACCGATCTCTGCGTTCACCATGCGATCACAGTAGCGGCGTGCGAAATACACCTGGATCCCCGCCCTGATACCGGACCCGCGCCCTGCGACTGGACCCGCGCCCTGAGACCGGACGCGCGCCCTGGCGTCGGGATCCCCGCCCTGAGACCGGATCCCCGTCCTGAGACCGGACCCGCGCCCTGGCATCGGGATTCGCGCCCTGAGAACGGGGGATCCGCCGCCCTCGTACCGGCGCGCGCCCGCATCTCCCATGCCCGGAAGCGCCCGAGGCGCCGGAAGTGCCCGGAGCGGCGGAAACGCCCGGAGCCCCGCCGAACGGATCGGCGGGGCTCCCGGGTGGAAGTGCGGTTCGGCTCAGGCGGCCGATGTGCCGCTCGTCGAAGAAGCGGACGACGAGGACGACGTCGAGGAAGAAGAGGAGGCGGAGGACTTCGAGTCGGATCCCGTCGATGCCGACGACGTCGACGAGGAATCGGACGAAGCGGAACCGGAAGCCTTCGCCGAGGACGAGGCCGGCGTGCTGCTCGACGAGGAGCCACGGCTGTCGTTCCGGTAGAAACCGGAACCCTTGAAGACGATGCCGACCGCCGAGAACACCTTCTTCAGGCGTCCATCGCAGCTCGGGCACACGGTGAGGGCGTCATCGGTGAACTTCTGCACCGCCTCAAGGCCCTCGCCACATTCGGTGCACTGGTACTGATAGGTCGGCACTTGCTCCTCCTGGCACTCTGACTCAATGAGTGCTAACGACGCTCCATACTGACGTATTCCGCAGCATCAGTCCACCGTGACCGGCTTCCGGTGACCGATCCCACGTGCCACGGTCCGTCCCGGGGCGGCCGGCACGAGCCTGGAACGCAGCGAAATCAGGGTGATCAGGGCCAGTACGGTCGCCACGAGCGGCACCAGGAAACCGGTGGCGGCACCGTGGGCGTCCGCGAGCCGTCCGGCGACCGTCACGGCCGCCGCCTGGCCGAGCGCGACCGAGCCGGTCAGCCAGGTGAACGCCTCGGTCCGGGCGGACCCCGGCACCAGCGCCTCGACCAGCGTGTAGCCGCTGATCAGGGCCGGGGCGATGGAGAGTCCGACCAGAAGTCCGAGCCCGGCCAGCAACGGCACCGAGTGCACCGCCCACAGTCCGGACGCGGTCACGGTCAGGGCCGCGTACCCGACGATCAGCCGCCGTCGCGGCCCGCTCTTCCAGGCGATGGCACCGCAGGCGATCCCGGCCAGCATGTTGCCGGCCGCGAAGACGCCGTACAGCAGGCCGTTGGCTCCCGGGCGGCCGATCTCCTCGGCGAAGGCGGTCAGCGAGACCTGCATGCCGCCGAAGACCGCGCCGATCCCGAGGAAGGTCACCGCGAGCACCCGAACGCCCGGCACGGACAGGGCCGAGGCATGCCGCTGGGAGGTGCCGGAATCGGCGTTGCGCACCGCGGGCTGGGTGCGGTGCTGTGCGGCGAAGAGCAGCCCGCCGATCAGGGTCAGCGCGGCCTCCGTGATCAGACCGGCCGCCGGGTGCACGCCGGTGCACAGCGCGGTGGCGAGCACCGGGCCGATGACGAAGGTGAACTCGTCCGTCACCGATTCGAAGGCGGCCGCGGTGGACATCAGCGGCGAGGCCTCGCGGCCCGGCGCCGCACCGAGCACCGCCGCCCAGCGGGCCCGCACCATCGGTCCGACCTGCGGAATGGACGCACCCGTCGGCACGGCGGCGACGAACATCGCCCACAGGGGCGCGTCCGCCAGCGCCAGCGCCGTCAGTACCGAGACGGACGCCGCGTGCACCAGGACCCCGGGCAGCAGGACGGCACGCTGACCGAAGCGGTCGGCGAGCTTGCCGGTCTGCGGCGCGAACAGGGCCATGGAGACACCGGTCACGGCGGCGACGGCGCCCGCGCTGCCGTACGAGCCGGTGGTGTGCTGGACCAGGAGCACGATGCCGATGGTCAGCATCGCGAAGGGCTGCCGTGCGGCGAAGCCCGGAAGAAGAAATGTCCACGCACCCGGGGTGCGCAGCAACTGCCCGTATCCGGGGCGGTCGGTGACCGTGGACGCCACGGTCCATGCCTTTCTGCCGCCTGGTGGCCGAGCTCCCGCCGGACGGCCGGCACGGATGGGTGCGGGCTCGTTCGTGCGGTTGCTGCCGAGAGCTGTCCTCTTCGCGCGGAACTGCGGTAGATGCCGGGCGCTCAGCGGAGGCGGAGGACGCCACGACCGCCATACGGTCGCGCCAGCTCTGCGTCAGGCAGAGTTGGTCGTTCGGGTTGGTCGATCGGGTCGACCGGCCCCACGACGGGGGTCGATCGATCCCTTCACGATACAGGCAGGGGGCCTTGTGCACCTGTGAATGTGCGCAAGGCCTCCATCGACGCCTCGGATCGCAAGCACGTACCTCGGATCTCGGACAATCGCGAGAAGCACTCGGACACAGTCGCGAGAAGCACTCGGACACAGTCGCGAGGAGTACTCGTACGGTCACGGGAAGCACTCGTACGGTCACGGGAGGCGCTCGTACGGTGGCGGACGGCAGCCGAACAGTCATGGAAGCACCCGCGGTACGTGCTCTCAGTGGTGGGACTTCGGGCCGCCTCCGCTCGTCTTCCCCAGCCGTTTCACGGCCTTCATCGCATGTGACATGTCGTGCGCCGCATCGTGTGCCGCGTGCGGCCCCGTACGACCCACGTCCGCGGAACCGCCACTGCCTCCGCCGCCGGCCCCCAGCCAGCCCGCGAGCTTGCCGCCCTGGCCGACCGCGTGCAGCCGTTCCTCCGCCGCGTCGCGCACCGGATCGGTGGTGACCACCAGCAGTTCGTCGCCGCGCCGCAGCACGGTGGAGGGCGCGGGGACGAAGCTCTTTCCGTCGCGTACGACGAGGGTGACGGCGGCCCCGGCGGGCAGCCGCAGCTCTCCCACCTCCACGCCGTGCATCTTCGACCGGCCCGGGATCGCGACCGACAGCAGATGGCCGCGCAGCCGCTCCAGCGGCGCCGACTCGATGCCCAGGTCGGCGGTCTCGCCCGGATCGTCGGCGATCTTCAGGGCCTTGGCCAGCCAGGGCAGGGTCGGTCCCTGGATGAGGGTGTAGACGATGACCAGCACGAAGACGATGTTGAAGACCCGGGTGGAGCCCTCGACCCCGGAGACCATCGGGATGGTCGCCAGGATGATGGGCACCGCGCCGCGCAGCCCAGCCCAGGACATGAGTGCCTTCTCCTGCCAGGGCAGCCGGAACGGCGCCAGCGAGATGAAGACCTCCAGCGGACGCGCCACCACGGTCAGCACCAGCCCCACGATGACCGCGGGCCAGAAGTCGTCGAGCAGGTCGTGCGGTGTGACCAGGAGACCGAGCAGTACGAACATGCCGATCTGCGCGATCCAGCCGAGTCCGTCCGCGAAGCCGCGGGTGGCGGGCCAGTGCGGCAGTTTGGCGTTGCCGAGGATCATCGCGGCCAGGTACACGGCGAGGAAGCCACTGCCGTGGACCAGGGCGCCCGCCGCGTACGCGGACACCGCGATGGCCATCACTGCGATCGGGTAGAGACCGGACGCGGGCAGCGCCACATGACGCAGCCCGTACGAGCCGAGCCAGCCGACGGCGATGCCCATGGCGGCGCCGATCGCGAGCTCCAGGGCTATCTCGCCGACCAGTACGTACCAGCTGTCCACCGGCCCCCTGGTGGAGAAGGCGACCACCAGGATCACCACAGGGGCGTCGTTGAAGCCGGACTCGGCCTCCAGTACACCGGTCACCCGGGCCGGCAGCGGCACCTTGCGCAGCACGGAGAAGACCGCGGCGGCGTCCGTCGACGAGACGACCGCGCCGATGATCAGCGACTGCCGCCAGTCCAGACCGACCAGGTAGTGCGCCCCGGCCGCCGTGACACCCACGCTGATCGCGACGCCGACCAGCGAGAGCATCACCGCGGCCGGCAGTGCCGGTTTGATCTCTTTCCACTTCGTGCCGAGGCCGCCCTCGGCGAGGATCACGACCAGTGCGGCATAGCCGATGACCTGGGTCAGTTCCGCGTTGTTGAACTTGACGTCGAAGAAGCCGTCCTGCCCTATGGCGATCCCGATGCCCAGGTACAGGAGCAGGCTGGGGAGCCCGCTGCGCGAGGAGACACGCACCGCCGCCACCGCGACGAGCAGTACGAGTGAGCAGACGAGCAGGAGTTCGTTGAGCGTGTGGACAGACAGTGGCCGTTCCTTCCCTGCGTACGCCTGCCGAGTCGAACGTGTCGATCTGATCGGACGGTTCGATCTGATCGGGCGGCCCGACCGGTTCGACCGGATCACCCCTCGGCATCGGCCGTTGGCGGCCGGTACTTCGTTACCTTACCTAATCTTTAACGTTTTCTTGATGCCTTCGAGCATTCGTACGATCGCTACGCAATTCGAATCATCCCGATACCGCGTCAGAGCCGTCCCGGCGCTGCGCCTATGGTTGCTCCTGCACTCCCAGGACCACCTGCCCCTCGAAGGACAGCGATGCCCGCCAACACAACCGCCTCTTCCGGTTCCACCGGCACCACCGGTTCCGCCGGTGCGAAGACCGGCAGGAAGAAGGGGCGACGTGCCCGCCTGATCGTGATCGTGCTGGTGCTGGCGCTCGTCGCGGGTATCGGATACGGGGCGTTCTGGTCCGTATCCACCGTGCGGGCCTCGTACCCGCAGACGACGGGGTCGACGAAGCTCGACGGCCTCGACGGGAACGTGGACGTCAAGCGTGACAGTTACGGAATCCCGCAGCTGTACGCCGACACGGACGCCGACCTCTTCCGCGCCCAGGGCTTCGTCCAGGCGCAGGACCGCTTCTGGGAGATGGACGTCCGCCGTCACATGACGGCCGGCCGGCTCTCCGAGATGTTCGGCTCGGGACAGGTCGAGACGGATTCCTTCCTGCGCACGCTGGGCTGGCGCAAGGTCGCGCAGGAGGAGTACGACAACGTCCTGTCCGAGGAGACCAAGAAGAACCTCCAGGCGTACGCGGACGGCGTGAACGCCTACCTCAAGGGGCGTGACGGCAAGGACATCTCCGTCGAGTACGCGGCCCTCGGCTTCACCAACGACTACAAGCCGACCGAGTGGACCCCGGTCGACTCGGTCGCCTGGCTCAAGGCCATGGCCTGGGACCTGCGCGGCAACATGCAGGACGAGATCGACCGTTCGCTGATGGCCAGCAGGCTCGACGCGAAGCAGATCGAGGACCTCTACCCGCCGTACCCGTACGAGAAGCACCGCCCGATCGTCGACCAGGGTGCGGTCTCCCCGGTCACCGGGAAGTTCGACCCGGACGCGACCCCGTCCGACAACATCGGCTCGGACACCGCGCAGGGCGCCACCGAGGGCCTGAACACCCAGCTCTCCTCGCTCTCCGACACCCTCGACCAGATCCCGGCGCTGCTCGGCCCGAACGGCAACGGCATCGGGTCCAACTCCTGGGTGGTCTCCGGCGACTACACGACGACCGGCAAGCCGCTGCTCGCCAACGACCCGCACCTGGCGCCGCAGCTGCCCTCGCTCTGGTACCAGATGGGCCTGCACTGCCGCGAGATCAGCGCGAAGTGCCAGTACGACACCGCGGGCTACACCTTCTCCGGCATGCCCGGCGTGATAATCGGCCACAACCAGGACATCGCCTGGGGCTTCACCAACCTCGGCGCCGACGTCACCGACCTCTTCCTGGAGAAGGTCTCCGGCGACGGCTACCTGTACGACGGCAAGGTCAAGCCCTTCACGGTCCGCGACGAGGTCATCAAGGTGGCGGGCGGCAAGGACCGGACGATCACCATCCGCGAGACCAACAACGGCCCGCTGGTCTCCGACCGCAGCAGCGAGATGGAGAAGGTCGGCCAGAAGGCCCCCGTCACCAACGCGGCCCCGGACCGGGCCGACGGCTACGCGGTCGCCCTGAAGTGGACCGCGCTGGAGCCGGGCAAGTCCATGGACGCCGTCTTCGAGCTGAACCGGGCCAAGGACTTCAAGACCTTCCGGGCGGCGGCCGAGCACTTCGAGGTTCCCTCGCAGAACCTGATCTACGCCGACACCGAGGGACACATCGGCTACCAGGCACCCGGGAAGATCCCGGTCCGCCTCAAGGGCGACGGCACGATGCCCAGCCCCGGCTGGTCCTCGAAGTACGGCTGGGAGAAGGACCCGATCCCCTTCGACGAGCTGCCCTACGAGTACGACCCGAAGCGCGGCTACATCGTCACCGCCAACCAGGCCGTCGTCGACGAGAAGAAGTACCCGCACCTGCTGACCAAGGACTGGGGCTACGGCAGCCGCAGCCAGCGGATCGACGACCTCGTCCAGTCGAAGATCAAGGGCGGCGGGAAGATCTCGACCGAAGACATGCAGAAGATGCAGATGGACAACACCAGCGAGATCGCCGCGCTGCTGGTGCCCGAGCTGATGAAGATCAACATCTCGGACAAGAGCGTCCGCGAGGCGCAGAAGCTCCTGGAGGGCTGGGACTACACCCAGGAGTCCGACTCGGCCGCGGCCGCGTACTTCAACGCGGTCTGGCGCAACATCCTCAAGCTGGCCTTCGGCAACAAGCTGCCCAAGGAGCTGCGGGTCGAGGGCGAGTGCCTCAACGTGCCCAGGGCCGGCGGTTCGGGTCCGGTGGACGAGCAGCACAGGCTGGTGCGCGAGTGCGGCCAGCGTGCCGCGGACTCCGCCCAGCCCGACGGCGGCGACCGCTGGTACCAGGTGGTCGCCGAGCTGATGGACGACCGGAACAGCGACTGGTGGAAGGCGCCGAAGAGCGGCCGGGACGAGGCGACGGACAACCGCGACCAGCTCTTCGCCCGTGCCATGGAGGACGCCCGCTGGGAGCTGACCGCCAAGCTCGGCAAGGACATCAGCACCTGGAGCTGGGGCCGGCTGCACCAGCTGACCCTGAAGAACCAGACCCTCGGCACCGAGGGCCCCGGCCTGCTCCAGCGGGCGCTCAACCGCGGCCCGTGGAACCTGGGCGGCGGCGAGGCCGCGGTGAACGCCACCGGCTGGAACGCGGCGGGCGGCTACGAGGTCGTCTGGGTTCCCTCGATGCGGATGGTGGTCAACGTGGGGGACTGGGACAAGTCCCGCTGGATCAACCTCACCGGCGCCTCCGGGCACGCGTTCAGCGCGCACTACACCGACCAGACCGACAAGTGGGTCAACGGTGAACTGCTCGACTGGTCCTTCGGCACCAACGCCGTCGGCAAGTCGACCACCGACACCCTGACCCTCAAGCCATAGGGCGAGAGCCCTGGGGCCTCTCGTCCGGATCACGCCGGGCTCGCGTAATCCGAACGAAGGACCCTAGCGGCTCGTCCGGCGGCTCGCCGCCGGTGTCACCACCACATCGACGGGGTGGTCGTGCGGTTCCTCCGGGACCTGCGCGACCACCTCGTCGTCGTACAGCAGGACGATCAGCGCCGGACGCGCGCCCGCCGCAGCGAGCCGCGCCAGCACCCGGTCGTAGCTGCCGCCGCCGCGGCCGAGCCGCATGCCCCGGGCGTCCACCGCGAGCCCCGGCAGCAGGACCGCGTCGGCCTCCAGCACGGCTTCGCGGCCCAGTGGCTCCCCGTCCGGCTCCAGCAGCCCGCGGCCGGCCCGGACGAGACGGCCGGGCCCTTCGTACGGCGCCCAGTCCAGATCGTTGTCCGCGAGGAGCACCGGCAGCAGCACCCGCACCCCGCGGGCGCGCAGCGCGTCCAGCAGCGTGCGGGTGCCGGGCTCGGTGCCCACCGAGACGTACGCGGCGACGGTACGGGCCCCGGACAACTCCGGAAGAGACAATGCGTTCCGGGACAGAACCGCATCGGCGTTCTCCACGTCTTCCCTGGTCAGAAGGCGTCGCGCGGCCAGCAGTTCACGTCGGAGCAGCGCTTTTCGGGACATCTCTGTGCTCACTGGGCACCCCAGATCTCTCACATGTGCGTATAGGCGTACAAAGTTAACCGGAGCCTCATCTTCCTCACATACGCACCAGTTATGGTTCTGCGCATGACTCAGTCGCACCCCAGGATCAGCAAGGCTGTCATTCCGGCCGCGGGACTCGGTACCCGCTTCCTGCCGGCCACCAAAGCCACTCCCAAGGAGATGCTGCCTGTGGTCGACAAGCCCGCGATCCAGTACGTCGTCGAGGAAGCGGTGACCGCCGGACTCTCCGACGTACTGATGATCACCGGCCGCAACAAGCGCCCGCTGGAAGACCACTTCGACCGCAATTACGAGCTGGAGTCCGCGCTCACCCGCAAGGGAGACGCCGAACGCCTCAAGAAGGTCCAGGAGTCGAGCGACCTGGCCACCATGCACTACGTCCGCCAGGGCGACCCGCGCGGCCTCGGCCACGCCGTGCTGTGCGCCGCACCGCACGTGGGGGACCAGCCGTTCGCGGTGCTTCTCGGCGACGACCTGATCGACCCGCGCGACCCGCTGCTGGCCCGCATGGTCGAGATCCAGGAGCGCGAGGGCGGCAGCGTGATCGCGCTGATGGAGGTCGCGCCGGAGCAGATCCACCAGTACGGCTGCGCCGCCGTCGAGCCCACCGCCGAGGGCGACGTGGTGCGCATCACCGGCCTCGTCGAGAAGCCCGACGCGGCCGAGGCGCCCAGCAACCTCGCCATCATCGGCCGATACGTACTGGACCCCGCCGTCTTCGGGATACTGCGCAGGACCGAGCCCGGCCGCGGCGGCGAGATCCAGCTCACCGACGCCCTCCAGCTCCTCGCCGAGGACGAGAAGGCGGGCGGCCCGGTGCACGGCGTCGTCTTCAAGGGCCGCCGCTATGACACCGGTGACCGTAGCGATTACCTCCGTGCCATTGTCAGACTCGCGTGCGAACGTGAAGACCTGGGCCCGGACTTCAAGACCTGGCTCCGCAGTTACGTCACTGAGGAGATGTAGCACCTTGAGCAGCACGATCTGGTCGGTGGACGAGCACCTGGACGACATTCTCGGCGCGGTGCGACCGCTCGAACCCATCGAGCTGCAACTGCACGACGCCCAGGGCTGCGTCCTGGTCGAGGACGTCGTGGTGGAGATCGCCCTGCCGCCCTTCGACAACAGCTCGATGGACGGGTACGCGGTCCGGGTCGCCGATGTCGAGGGCGCCGACGAGGAGTTCCCCGCGGTGCTCACCGTCATCGGTGACGTCGCGGCGGGCAGCGACGGACTGGCCGGCGACCGGAGCCTCGGCCCCGGCGAGGCCGCCCGGATCATGACCGGTGCACCGCTGCCGGCCGGTGCGGAGGCCGTGGTCCCGGTCGAGTGGACCGACGGCGGTACGGGCGGCGGCCCCGCCGACACCATGCGCTCCCTGCGGGAGGACCCGGAAGGGGCGGGCGGCGAGGTCCGGGTGCACCGCCCGGTCGAGGCCCGCGCCCATGTCAGGGCCCGCGGCAGCGACGTGAAGCCGGGTGATCTGGCGCTGCGCGCGGGGTCGGTGATCGGTCCGCCGCAGATCGGCCTGCTCGCCGCGATCGGCCGCTCGACGGTGAAGGTGCGGCCCCGGCCGCGCGTCGTCGTCATCTCCACCGGCAGCGAGCTGGTCCAGCCCGGCGAGGAGCTGACCGGCGGCCGGATCTACGACTCGAACAGCTTCGCGCTCACGGCCGCGGCCAAGGACGCCGGAGCGATCGCCTACCGGGTCGGCGCCGTCACCGACGACGCCGACACGCTCCGCGCCACCATCGAGGACCAGCTGATCCGGGCCGACATCGTGGTCACCACCGGAGGCGTCAGCGTCGGCGCGTACGACGTCGTCAAGGAGGCGCTGTCCTCGGTGGGCGACGAGGACGAGCCGGGCAGCGGCATCGACTTCCGCAAGCTCGCCATGCAGCCGGGCAAGCCGCAGGGCTTCGGCTCGATCGGCCCCGACCACACCCCGCTGCTGGCGCTGCCGGGCAACCCCGTCTCGTCGTACATCTCCTTCGAGCTGTTCGTACGGCCCGCGATCCGCGCCCTGATGGGCCTCAAGGAAGTGAACCGCCCCACCGTCCGGGCCGTGCTCGAAGCCGACAAGGCGCTTTCCTCGCCGTCCGGCAGGCGCCAGTTCCTGCGCGGTACGTACGACGCGGAGGCCGGCACGGTCACCCCCGTCGGCGGTTCCGGATCACATCTGATCGCCGCCCTCGCCCAGTCGGACGCGCTCATCGTGCTGCCCGAGGACGTCACCTCCGCCGAGCCCGGCACGGACACCGAGGTGATCCTGCTCCGCTGATCCGGGGGCGGTGGCGGTACGGTGTCTGGCGCTGTGCCTTCCCGGGGACATCCCCGGGCCCCCGGCCCGCACCCCGGTGCGGGCCCAGTGCCTGTCCGACCCCGATCCGGCGGACAGGCCCTGGCGGGCAACCGGCGCCCTACCGCGAGGCGGAGTTAGTTGAGTACGCAGAACAGGCTGACGCACATCGACGAGGCGGGCGCGGCCCGCATGGTCGACGTCTCGGAGAAGGACGTCACCGCGCGGGTGGCCCACGCGAGCGGCCGGGTCCTCGTCTCGCCGCGCGTCGTCGAGCTGCTGCGCGGCGAGGGCGTCCCCAAGGGCGACGCCCTCGCGACCGCCAGGATCGCCGGGATCATGGGCGCCAAGCGCACCCCCGATCTGATCCCGCTCTGCCACCCGCTGGCCGTCTCCGGCGTCACGGTCGACCTGGGTGTCGCCGACGACGCGGTGGAGATCACGGCCACCGTGAAGACCACGGACCGCACCGGCGTCGAGATGGAGGCCCTGACCGCCGTCTCGGTCGCCGCGCTCACCGTGATCGACATGATCAAGGCGGTCGACAAGTCGGCGGTCATCACGGACGTACGGGTCGAGTCGAAGTCCGGCGGCAAATCCGGCGACTACCGGCGCGCCGAGGACCTCCTGCGCACCGAGGCGGACGGAGCGGGCACGTGAGCGCGCCAGGGACGGGGCAGCCGGACGACGCCCGGCCGTCCGGCGCCCCGCTCGGCGGCGCGTTGACCACCCCCTACGCCGCCCTCGTCGTCACCGCCTCCAACCGCGCCTCGGCCGGCGTCTACGCCGACAAGGGCGGCCCCCTGATCTCCGAGGAGCTCACCCGGCTCGGCTTCGCCGTCGACGGACCGCAGGTCGTGCCCGACGGCGACCCGGTCGAACAGGCCCTGCGGGCGGGAGTGGCCGCGGGATACGACGTCATCGTCACGACCGGGGGCACGGGCATCTCGCCCACCGACCGCACCCCCGAGGCCACCCGGCGCGTCCTGGACCACGAGATCCCCGGCATCCCCGAGGCGATCCGTGCCGAGGGCCGCGAGAAGGTCCCCACCGCCGCGCTCTCCAGGGGCCTGGCGGGCGTCGCGGGCGGCACCCTCATCGTGAACCTGCCGGGCTCCACCGGCGGGGTGCGCGACGGACTCGCCGTCCTCACCCGTCTTTTGGTGCACGCCGTCGACCAGTTGCGCGGCGGCGATCACCCCCGACCGGGGAGCCCGAGCTGAACGTCTCGACCTGGCCGGTGGTCCTCAGCGACGGCGCGATCGTGCTCCGCCCGATCAAACTGCGCGACCAGCGCATGTGGCGCGAGGTCAACCGGCGCAACCGCGACTGGCTGCGCCCCTGGGAGGCGACGGTGCCGCCGCCCGCCCCGGGCGGTCCGGTGGCCCAGCGTCCCACGTACCGTCAGATGATCCGCCACCTGCGCGCCGAGGCCAACGCGGGCCGGATGCTGCCGTTCGCCATCGAGTACGAGGGCCGGCTGGTCGGTCAGCTGACGGTCGCCGGGATCACCTGGGGCTCGATGTGCTCGGGCCATGTCGGCTACTGGGTCGACCAGGACGTGGCCGGCCGGGGCGTGATGCCGACCGCGGTCGCCCTCGCCGTCGACCACTGCTTCCGCACCGTCGGACTGCACCGGATCGAGGTGTGCATTCGGCCGGAGAACGGGCCCAGCAGAAGAGTCGTGGAGAAACTGGGATTCCGCGAGGAGGGCCTGCGCCCGCGCTATCTCCACATCGACGGCGCCTGGCGCGATCACCTCATCTACGCGCTCACCGCGGAGGAAGTGCCCGACGGGATGTTGCGGCGCTGGCACCGGTCGCGACCTGGAACGCCACGGGAAATAAAATAAGTGTTCGATATTGATCGGCGGTTGACCGATGAAGGACGCACAAACAGCCACGGTTGACCCGAACAATCGCAAAAAAAGTCCGTGATATCAGCCGGATCGTGCGACACACCGGGCCAATTGGCGGATGCCCCCGTGCAAACCCCTCTACGGTGTGAGACGTGAGCAGCAGCGGCCTCATCTACGCAGTCATCGTCGGGGCCTGGGCCGCCTACCTGGTGCCGATGTGGCTCCGCAGGCAGGACGAGCTCAACGAAGCCCGTCCGACGGAACGCTTCAGCACCGCCATCCGGCTGCTGTCCGGACGGGCGGCGATGGAGCGCCGGTACGCCAAGGAGCTGCGGGAGCGCACCGCCGAGGAGGCGGAGCCCGACGCCGACCCGGACGTCGCCACGGACCGAATGGTCCCCGTGGACGTCCGGGCCTTCGCCGCGCCCGACGCACAGACCGAAGCCCGGGTGCACGATCCGGCGCGCGCCGCCGAGGAGCGCCCCGAACCGGCACCGGCCCCCGCCCGGCGGGCCCGTCCGCGCCCCGGCGCGACGGACGCCGAGCGTGCTCGGCGCGCCAAGCGCCTCCAGGTCCTCGCGCGCCGGCGGCGCACCACCGTGATCCTCTTCCTGGCCTTCACCCTCGGCGCGGTCGTCGCGGCCGTCGGCGGCCTGCACTTCCTCTGGGCGCCCGCGGTTCCGGCGGTGCTGCTGAGCACGTACATCGTGCATCTGCGGGCCCAGGAGCGGCGCCGGTTCGCCTTCACCATGGACCGCCGTCGGGCCGAGGTGGCGGCGCAGCACCTGCGCGAGAACCGCCCCCGCAGGCACCAGCCGGACACGGCGGCCCCCGCCGAGCCCGACGAGGAGCCCGAAGCGCGCAGCCCCGAACCGGAGCCCACGCCCGCGGTCTCCCCGCAGGAAGCCGGCCGCCGCGCCCTGGTCGAGCAGACGGACCACGCGGAATGGGTCGACCAGCAGCGCGAACGCGGCCGGACCCAGGGCGACAGCTGGGAGCCGGTCCCGGTCCCGCTGCCGACCTACGTCACGGCCCCGGTCGCCCCGCGCGCCACCGGCGGCGTCGAGGTCGGCAACCCGGAGACCTGGAGCGCGGCCCGCTCCAGCGCCGCCGAGCCCACCCAGACGGGCACCTCGCACCCCGCGGCACCCCCGGTCGACCCGGCGCCGCGCCAGCGCACCAACCATTCCCGCCGGACCCGCGACCGGGGCCGGACCCCGCTCTTCGACCAGTACGAGGAGGGGGACCGCCCCCGGGCGGCCAACGAGTGAGCCGGTTCCGGACCCGCTGTACCGCCGCCACGGCTGACCAGCACGGACCGGATTTCCGAGCACCCCGTCGGGGGTGCTAGAGTTTCACTCGTTGCAAGGGCCTGTGGCGCAGTCTGGTAGCGCACCTCGTTCGCATCGAGGGGGTCTGGGGTTCAAATCCCCACAGGTCCACCGCACACACGAGATCCCGTCCGATCGAAAGATCGGGCGGGATCTTCGTCGTTTCCGGGGTTGACTGCGAGACGTCCCACCACGAACAGCCGCCTCCGGGTCTGAGCGCGGGTAACGGGGACCGAGGCGGTCGCCGGGGCCGTACCAGGTCGGCCCATCGGCGCCCACTGGTCGTGCGGCGGCCGGGGGCGGCAGGCACGGAGCTGGTGGGAGGCCTCCGGGTCCGGCGTGACGGACCAGCAAAAGCGGTTGGTCAAGCAGCCGGTGAAGGGGCTGTGGGCGATCTTCGCGAGAAGGAGTGCATCCACGTGGTCGGAGGCATGGGACGCCGCACCCCGCCGAGAGATCTTTCCAGCGACCCGGATGCCCGGCCCCACAGCGACCTCGCCGATCCCGGCGCCGCAGCCGTCCGGCACATCACCCGCGTACTCGCCGAGCTCCTCGCCGACCGGGTGGTCACCTTGCGGACGGCCACCGGGAGGGGTGTCCGTGGATACGTCCTGCTCGGAGGCGTCGAGCCGGCCGTGGCCTGGTTCGCACTCGCTCTCAAGGCAAACCGGCCGAGGTTTTCGTGGATCGGCAGTTGAGCGGACAGCCCGACGAGCCGCGCCTTGAAACACGATTGCCGACTGCCGGGCGCGCTGACACGATCGCAGGCGTGATCGCTTCTGAGGCATCGGACTGCCTGATTGTGACGGGGATGCCGGGGGCCGGGAAGTCGACGGTGACCAGGCTCGTTGCCGAGCGCCTGACACGCTCCGCCCGGCTCGACGGCGACTTCGTCAGCAGACTGATCGTCAGCGGTCGTGTCGGGGCCCTCGGCAAGCCGGCCGATGAGGCGGCGCGCCAAGTGGAGCTGTGCAACCGCAATCTGTGCACGCTGGCGAACAACTTCTCCGACGCCGGCTGGTGGTTCGACACCGCTGCGCTCACTCCCGAGGAGACCGCCGACCGCGTCATCCGGGAAGTGCGCCGTCGGGCCGTGGTGAACCGATGACCAGCCCTCTGTTCAGATGTCGGCGATCTGCTCGGTTCCGGCCCGGTACTGGGTGAAGCGGTAGGAGGCGTACTCGTGGCCGGTTGCCTGCGAACACAGGAACAGGAAGAAGGGGCCTCGGTCGACGGAGCGGCGGCTCGTCGACGACTCGCCGGACCGGCCGAACCAGGCGCCCGGCGCCCGTCTGAAGCACTGTCGGCTCCTGACCCGCTCCCGCTGCCCGGTCACGTCCTTCCGTAGGCCCGGATGAACATGCTGATGCCGCGCTCGACGATCGCGTCGATCGCGGCATCGTCCAAGTCCACCCGGCCCAGCATCGAGGCCAGTTGGGCCTCGCCGATCAACAGGGCGCGCAGCTGCCGGGCCGCCGCGTCGGGGTCGTCCACCGACAGGTGCCCGCCTTCGTGAAGGACTGCGAGCCGGGCGGCGACGTCCCGGATGCCCGCCTCCTGGTCGATGCCCCGCAGAGCTGTGTGCAGCGACTCCTCAAGCGGCGCGTCGGCCAGCACCCGCCAGCGCAGGGCGGCCGTCTCGTCGCAGAGCATCAGGCGCACCCAGCGACGCCCGAAGTCGATGAACTGCGCCCGGAGGTTCGTGCCTCCGTGTGCCGCGATGGTCTCCTCCAGCACGGTCTGGAACTGTGCGGCCAGGGGATCCATGGCGAGCTCCACGACACAGCCGATCAGGGTGTCCCGGTCGCCGAAGTGGTTGTAGAGCGTCTGCTTCGCCACGTTCGCCTCGGCTGCGATCGTGTCGACGCTGCCCCGGGCGAACCCGTCGCGCAGGAAGACCCGGGCGGCCGCCTCCAGGATCTGCGCCCTGCGGTCCCTGCCGCCGTGCTGTCTGCGCCGACGCGGGCCCGGTGCCTCTGCCGTGCCCGGTGCGTCTGCCGGGCCCGGTTTCTCCGTGGGCTCGCTGCCCGTCACTGACGCCATCCCCTCTCGGTCACCGAGTTGACTTCTGGACGGCCCAGTCTAACATTCGTAAACCTAGACGGGCCGGTCTATGTTTTATGGCTGTGCGCGTCCTGAATCCGCCCCGTACGGAAGGGAAATCCAGTCATGCCCCCACGCACCCCGAAGCCGTCCGGAGCGACACGGACCGATGGGATCGACGCCGGGCTCTGGTGGCTGTGCGGTGTTCTCGTCCTGGGCGCCGTGACCACGCTGCTCGACGGAACCATCGTCAATGTGTCGATCGACGCGTTGTCCCAGGAATTCGACGCGTCGCTCGGCACGATCCAGTGGACGGTCACCGGCTACCTCCTGGCGCTGTCCCTCGTGGTGCCGCTCTCCGGCTGGGCCATGGAGCGATTCGGCGCGCGGCGGATGTGGCTGACCGCGCAGGCACTGTTCCTGCTCGGCTCGGTGCTTTCCGGCGTCGCCTGGTCCATCGAGAGCCTGGTCGTCTTCCGAGTGGTCCAGGGGCTCGGTGGCGGCATGGTGATGCCCATGGCCCAGGCCATGCTGGCCCGTGCGGCCGGCCCTTCGCGCATGGGCCGGGTCATGGCAGTGGTCTCCGTGCCGGCGATGCTCGCCCCGGTCATCGGGCCGGTCATCGGCGGCGTCTTCGTCGACCGGCTGAGCTGGCGATGGATCTTCTTCGTCAACATCCCCATCGGCCTGGCCGCCATCGCCCTCGCCTGGATGAAACTCCCGGCCGACCGGCCGACCGGGCGTCCGCGACTCGACGTGGCAGGCATGCTGATGCTCTCTCCCGGTCTGGCCTTCCTGCTCTACGGCATGGCCCGGAGCGGCACCGAGGGTTTCACCGGCAGCGGGAGCCTGCCGTGGACCGCGACCGGCGCCGTCCTCGTCGCGGGCTTCGCCGCGCACGCCCTGCGCACCCGTCACGTGCCGCTGATCGATCTGCGGCTGCTCGCCGACCGCGGCTACTCGGCCGCCGTCCTCACGCAGTTCACTCTGAACGCGGCCGTCTTCGGCGCGATGTTCCTGCTGCCGCTCTACTTCCAGCTGGACCGCGGCGACAGTGTCCTGAAGGCGGGGCTGATGCTGGCCCCGCAGGGTGTCGGCTACGTCATCGCGATGGTCGTCGCGGGCCGGGCGACCGACCGGCTGAGTCCCGGGTCGCTCGCACTGGTGGGCGTGGTCCTCACGCTGATCGGCACCGTCCCGTTCGTGATGCTGGACAGCGGTTCCGGCTGGCTGCTGCCGGCCGCCGCGATGACGGTGCGCGGCATCGGGGTGGGGGTGGTCACCCTGCCCAGCCTGGCCGCCGCCTACCGTTCGCTGCCCCCGGCGGCGATGCCGCGTGCTTCGAGCGCGATGAACATCTTCCAGCGTCTCGGCGGCTCGATCGGCACTGCTGTCGTCGCGACCGTACTGCAGCAGGGCCTCACGGGCGGGCGACCGCACGGTGCTTCGGTCAACGACGCCTTCCGCCAGTCCTTCTGGTGGGCGGTCGCCTTCACCGCGGTGACTCTGGTCCCGGTCCTTCTGCTGCCCCGCAAGCCTCCCGCCCTCGCCCCTGCGCACCGGCCCCCGGTCGCCGGGCGCGAAGCGGCCTCCGCCGGCCGGTGACACCGACCACCGTCGCGGTTCGGCCTGTTCCCGGCGTGGGGAAGCCCTGGCCGGCCGGCGGAGGCGGCTTGCTCGGTTCGAGCCTTGAGGCAGTGCGGAGCAAGCCGCTGCGGTTCGTATCCCGTACCGCGGCCGCGCCGCCGCTCTGACGGGTGGTGCCATGCTTCATGGCTGTCCTCTCCGGATCCGGCCGCCGTCGTTCCGCGGCCGCGGAAACGGAGCGTGGATGTTGAAGTGCGCTTCGAAGCAAGGGGGTTCCGGTCGGCGTTCCGTGGTGCGCGTCGCCTACGCTGAACGCGTTACCCGCTCGCGAATTCTTCCGAATTCTCCGCACCGAGAGGAGCGCCCAGTGACGGTCGACAAGCCCGGGCTCCGGATCGACACCAGCAAGCCCCACCCCGCGCGCGTCTACGACTGGCTCCTGGGCGGCAAGGACAACTATCCGGTCGATCAGCAGGTGGCGGAGCGGCTGCCCGCTCAGGCGCGGGGCAACGCGGCGCGGAACCGGGCCTTCATGCACCGGGCCTCCGCCTGGCTGGCGGGCAACGGGGTCGATCAGTTCCTCGACATCGGCACCGGCATCCCGACCGAGCCCAATCTGCACCAGGTGGTCCAGGACATCACACCGTCCGCCCGGATCGTCTACGCGGACAACGACCCGATCGTCCTGCGGCACGCGGAGGCGCTGCTGATCAGCAGGCCGGAGGGGGCCACCGACTACATCCACGCGGATGTGCGGCAGCCGGAGGCGATCGTCGAGCACGCCCGCGGGCTGCTGGACTTCGACCGGCCGGTCGCCCTGTCCCTGATCGCGCTGCTGCACTTCCTGCCGGACGACGAGGACCCGTACGGCATCACCCGCACTCTGGTCGACGCGTTGCCCTCGGGAAGCTTCCTGGTGCTCTCGCACGGCACGGCCGACCAGCACCCGGAGCTGAAGGACGAGACCGAGGCCACGTACAAGAAGGGGGCGATCCCATTGCGGATGCGCACCCGGAGCGAGGTGGAGCCCTTCTTCGAGGGCCTGGAACTCGTCGATCCCGGGCTGGTCTTCGCCACTCAGTGGTACCGCGAGGGGCCCGCGCCCGCGCAGGAGCGCAGCGGCTTCTACGTGGGTGTCGGCCGGGTGCGCTGAACCCGGGTCCGCGGGCCGCGGGCCGCGAGTCGCGGGCCGATGAGTTCCGGGCCGATGAGTTCCGGGCGGTGCGGCGGTCCTTCTTTCCGGGAGCATGAGCGGGAAGGTGGAGCGATGACCGAACTGAACGATGTCCTGAACGAGTACGTCGGCGACGGGGCGGCGCCCGGCGCCGTGGGGCTGGTGGCCCGGGGGGACCGGGTCGAGGTGGTGGCCGTCGGATCGGCCGATGCGCGGGGCACGGTCCCGATGGGCCGGGACTCGATCTTCCGCATCGCGTCGATGACCAAGCCCGTCGTCGCCGCCGCGGCCATGATGCTGGTCGAGGAGGGCCGGATCGCGCTGAACGAGCCGGTCCGGCAGTGGCTGCCGGAGCTGGCGGCACCGGTGGTGGTCCGTACGCCGTCCTCCCCGGTCGACGACGTGGTTCCGGCCGACCGGGTCATCACGGTGGAGGACCTGCTCACCTTCCGGGCCGGGTACGGCTTCCCGGCGGACTTCTCGCTGCCCGCGGTCGGGCTGCTGTTCAGCGAGCTGAAGCAGGGGTCGCTGGAGCCGCAGCTCGTCCCGGCGCCGGACGCGTGGATGGACGCGCTGTCCCGTGTCCCGCTGCTCCACCAGCCGGGGGAGAGGTGGCTGTACAACACCTGCTCCGACATCCTCGGGGTGCTGATCGCCCGGGTCTCGGACCGGTCGCTGCCCGAGTTCCTGGCGGAGCGGCTGTTCGAGCCACTGGGCATGGCCGACACCGGATTCGTCGTGCCGGCGTCGAAGGCCGGCCGGTTCACCAGTTTCTACCGGGCCGATCCGGAGGGCGGCGGGCTCCGGCTCGCCGACGGTCCGGACGGGCAGTGGAGCAGCATGCCCGCGTTCCCGTCCGGTGCCGGCGGGCTGGTCTCGACCGCCGACGACTGGTACGCCTTCGCCCGGATGCTGCTCGCCGGAGGAGAAGGGGGGAGCGGCGGCGTGCGCCGGCTGCTGTCGCGGGACTCGGTGCGGCTGATGACCACCGACCATCTGACCCGGGCGCAACGGGACAGCAGCACGCTGTTCCTGGAGGGCCAGGGCTGGGGCTACGGCGGGTCGGTGGACGTCGAGGCCGTCGACCCCTGGAACGTTCCGGGGCGCTACGGCTGGGTGGGCGGCACGGGAACGGCGGGACACCTCACACCGGCCACCGGCACCGTCTCCGTTCTGCTGACCCAGCTGGCGATGACCGGGCCGACTCCGCCCGCGTCGATGCGGGCGTTCTGGCGGTACGCCGCCGACGCCTGACGGCCCGGGCGTACGGCCGCTACCGCAGCGGCTTGGCGAAGCAGAGGCTGCTCTCGTACGTGCGGTAGTGGCCGAACTTCTCGCAGGGGACGTAGCCGCTGGACGTGTACAGCGCGATCGCCTCGGGCTGCTGGTCCCCGGTCTCCAGCACCATGCGGGACCGGCCCGCCGCCCGGGCGTCGTCCTCCAGGGCGGCCAGGATGCGGCGGGCCAGCCCGTTGCCCCGGCCCTCGGGTATCACGAACATCCGCTTGAGCTCGGCGTCGCCGTCCGAGTAGCCCTCGTCGTTGCGGTCCTGGGTGCGCCAGCCGCCGGTGGCGACGGGGCGGTCCCGCGCGTCGTAGGCGAGGAGGTACAGGCCGTTCGGCGGCTCGAACATCGTGGGGTCGAGCGGTGTGACATCGCCCTCGTCCCCGTACCGCTCGGCATATTCGAGCTGCACCTGGTCGTTGAGTCTGACGGCATCGGGGTGGTCGAAGGACCGAGGGTGGATAATCATGCGGATTATGGTACATGTATGCGTGAGCTGAATGTCGGTATCGTGCCGGGATGCTGACTGTCACCACCGTCAATGTGAACGGGCTCCGCGCCGCCGCCAAGAAGGGCTTCGTCGAGTGGCTGGCCCTGACCGAAGCCGATGTGATCTGCCTCCAGGAGGTACGGGCCGAGCCGCAGCAGCTGCCCGAAGAGGTGCGTGAGCCGGCCGGCTGGCACACCGTGCACGCGCCGGCCGCCGCCAAGGGCCGGGCCGGGGTCTCCCTCTACATGCGGCGTGCGCCGGAGCGCGTGCAGATCGGGTTCGGCGGGTTCGGGGACGCCGGGAGCGAGGAGTTCGACGCGAGCGGGCGGTACGTGGAGGTCGACCTGCCGGGCGTCACGGTCGCGAGCCTGTATCTGCCCTCCGGCGAGGTCGGGACCGAGAAGCAGGACGAGAAGGAGCGGTTCATGGCCGCGTTCCTCCCGTATCTGAAGGGTCTGAAGAAGCGGGCCGCGGCCGACGGCCGCGAAGTGGTGGTCTGCGGCGACTGGAACATCGCCCACCAGGAGGCGGACCTCAGGAACTGGAAGGGCAACAAGAAGAACTCCGGCTTCCTCCCCGAGGAGCGGGAGTGGCTGACCCGGGTCTTCGACGAGGCCGGGTACGTCGATGTCGTACGGGCGCTGCACCCCGACGAGGAGGGGCCGTACTCGTGGTGGTCCTACCGGGGGCGGGCCTTCGACAACGACACCGGCTGGCGGATCGACTACCAGGTGGCCACGCCGGGACTGGCCGGGCGTGCGGTGAAGGGCTGGGTCGAGCGGGCCGCGACGCACGGTGAGCGGTGGAGCGACCACGCACCGGTGACGGTGGTCTTCGAACAGTAGAGCGTGCGAACGAGGCGAGTGCCGGGTGGTCCGGGCCGGGAAGTATCCCGGCGTGCGATCGAGATCGAGAGGGTCCGCCCGGCAGCGGTCTTCGTGTGGCCGCCCGTCAGGAGGCGGGATCCGGCGGCGGTTCGCCGGTGCCTTCGCGGCGCAGCCGCCGGTCCAGTGCCATGGACAGCTCGGCGTCCACCACCGCGCGGGCCAGCGGCCGCAGCTGCGGCGGCTCGGCCTCGTCGCCGCCCCGGCCCTCCAGGACGCCGGTGAAGAGTTCGGCGAGCGCGTCGGCGTGCTCGCGGACCCGGCGGCCGGCCGCCAGCACGGTGGCGAGCGGCACCCCCTCGCGCACCAGCTGGGAGGACACCTCCAGCAGGCGGCGGCTGATGTGGACGATCTCGTCGCCGTCGGTGGCGAGATATCCCAGTTCGAGGGCGGCGGCCAGATTCTCCGGGGTGGTCTCGCCCTCGAAGTAGTCCGCGAGCTGCTCGGGGGTGAGGCGCACCGGGGTCTCCTCGGTCGGCTCGCCCAGGCCCAGCACCTCGGCGACGTCGCGGCCGCTCTCGAAGGTGCGGGCGAGATCGGCGATGCCGGTGAGGGTGTGGCCGCGTTCCAGCAGGCCGGTGATGGTGCGCAGCCGGGCCAGGTGGTGGTCGTCGTACCAGGCGATGCGCCCCTCGCGGCGGGGCGGCGAGATCAGTCCGCGCTCACGGTAGAAGCGCACGGTGCGCACCGGGATGCCGGCCTCCTTGGCCAGCTCCTCCATGCGGTATTCGCGGTGCTCGCGTCCTTCGGCCACCCCCGCACCCTACCGGCCCCGCCGGTGGCCCGGGCCTCTTGTTGTACCGCCGGTAACTTTCCCCTGCCGTACCCCTACCCATCGGTACGGAGCTGCTCTACCCTCCCAACAATGCCAGTGATTGCTGGCAGAGTCGTGTGACGTACCGCGGGAGGCGGCAGCATGGCCCAGCACGAGCACGTACGAGTGGCGGTGATCGGATCCGGATTCGGGGGCCTCGGGGCCGCGGTCCGGCTGCGCCGCGAGGGCATCACGGACTTCGTCGTCCTGGAGCGGGCCGATTCCGTCGGCGGCACCTGGCGCGACAACAGCTATCCGGGCTGCGCCTGCGACGTACCGTCCCACCTGTATTCGTTCTCGTTCGCACCCAACCCCGAGTGGCCGCGCACCTTCTCCGGGCAGGAGCACATCCGCGCCTACCTGGAGCATGTCGCGGACACCTTCGGGCTGCGCCCGCACCTCCGGCTGAGCCATGAAGTGACGGTCATGCGATGGGAGCGCGAGGAGCTGCACTGGGTCATCGAGACGGCGAACGGGGCCCGTTTCACGGCCGACGTCGTGGTCTCCGCGACCGGTCCGCTCTCCGACCCGAAGACGCCGGACATACCCGGCCTCGCCGACTTCCCCGGCAAGGTCTTCCACTCGGCTCGCTGGGACCACGACGCCGATCTGACCGGCAAGCGCGTCGCCGTGATCGGCACCGGCGCCTCCGCCATCCAGATCGTGCCCGCGATCCAGCCGAAGGCCGGCAGCCTGACGCTCTTCCAGCGCACCCCGCCCTGGGTCATGCCGCGCATGGACCGGAAGATCAGCGGCGCCGAGCGCTGGCTGCACCGGGCCCTGCCGGTCACCGGCACGGCCCGTCGCGGACTGCTCTGGGGCATAAGGGAGTTGCAGGTCAGCGCCTTCACCAAGCACCCGGGCGAGCTGGGCCTGGTCGAGCGGATGGCCAAGGCCAACATGGCGCGGGCGATCAAGGACCCGGAGCTGCGGGCCAAGCTGACCCCCTCGTACCGCATCGGCTGCAAGCGCATCCTGCTCTCCAGCGCCTACTACCCGGCGCTCGCGCAGCCCAACGTGGACGTGGTCGCCTCCGGCCTGGCCGAGGTGCGCGGCTCCACGCTGGTCGCGTCCGACGGTACGGAGACCGAGGCGGACGTGATCATCTTCGGCACCGGCTTCCACGTCACCGACATGCCGATCGCCGAGCGCGTGGTGGGCGCGGACGGCATCACGCTCACCGAGTCCTGGAAGGACGGCATGCAGGCGCTGCGCGGCGCCAGCGCGGCCGGCTTCCCCAACTGGATGACGATCATCGGCCCCAACACCGGGCTCGGGAACTCCTCGATGATCCTGATGATCGAGTCCCAGCTGAACTACATGGCCGACTACCTGCGCCAGCTGGACGTGCTGGGCGGGCGCGTCGCGCTCGACGCGCGGACCTCGGCCGTCGGGTCCTGGAACCGCCGTGTCCAGGAGCGGATGAAGCGCACCGTGTGGAACACCGGCGGCTGCAACAGCTGGTACCTGGACGCCAACGGGCGCAACACCACGGTCTGGCCGGGCACCACCGCCGAATTCCGCAGGGCGACGCGGTCGGTCGACCTCTCGGAGTACGAGGTCGTGCGGGTGCCGGGTAAGGCCGCCGCGAAGGGGTCCGGGAAGGCCGTCGCCGAGGAGGTCGTGGGATGAGCCGGCTGCTGCGGCGCGACGGCGTCCCGCCGGTCCCCGCGCGCGAACTCACCGTGCGTTCCGCCGACGGCGCCCGCATCCACGCCGAGGTGCACGGGCGCGACGGCGCCCCCGCCGTGGTCCTCGCGCACGGCTGGACGTGCAGCACCCGCTTCTGGGACGCGCAGATCAGGGACCTCGCGACGGACCACCGGGTCGTCGTCTACGACCAGCGCGGCCACGGCGGCTCGCCCGCGGTCGCCCCCGGGGGGTGCAGCACCGACGCCCTTGCCGACGACCTCGAAGCGGTACTGGCCGCCACCCTGGAACCGGGTGAGCGGGCCGTGCTCGGCGGGCACTCCATGGGCGGCATGACGATCATGGCCGCCGCCCGGCGGGCCGGTCTGCGCGAGCACGCGGCCGCCGTACTGCTGTGCAGCACCGGGAGTTCGCGGCTGCCGCACGAGTCGACGGTGGTACCGGTGCGGGCCGGTTCGGTGCGGACCCGGATGACCCGGGGGATCCTCGTGGCGTCGGCCCCGCTGGGACCGGTCACACCGATTACCCGGCGGGTGCTCAAGTACGCCACGATGGGAGCGGGGTCGGCCCCGGAGCGGGTGGATGCCTGCGCCCGGATCGTGCACGCCTGTCCGAGGAAGGCCCGGGCCGCCTGGGGGCGGGTCCTCGCGGACCTCGATCTCGACGCGGGCGTACGGGAGTTGCGGGTGCCCACGGCGGTGATCGCGGGTACGGCGGACCGGCTCACCCCGATCGGGCACGCACGCGCGATCGCGGCCGCGCTCCCCGACGGCCTGGGGCTCACCGAACTGACGGGCCTGGGCCACATGACGCCGGTGGAGGCGCCGGAGGCCGTCACGGCGAAGCTCCGGGAGCTGGTCGCCGCGTACCTCCCGGCGGGTGCGGACGCGGGCGCGAAGACGCAGGCGAGTGCGGGTACGGACGGCACGGGCACGGCCGAGAAGGAGGAGGTCGCATGAGCGGCAGGCGGAGTCTCGAAGGACAGGTCGTCGTCGTCACGGGCGCGGCGCGCGGGGTGGGCGAACTGCTGGCCCGCAAGCTCTCGGCACGCGGCGCGAAACTCGCGCTGGTCGGGCTGGAGCCGGACGAGCTGAAGAAGGTCTCCGAGCGGCTGCACGCGGAGAGCGACCACTGGTTCGCGGACGTCACCGACCACGAGGCGATGGCGCGGGTCGCCCAGGAGGTCAAGCAGCGGTTCGGGAAGATCGACGTCGTCGTCGCCAACGCCGGGGTCGCCGCGGGCGGACCGTTCGTCGACTCGGACCCGGACGCGTGGCGCCGGGTCATCGAGGTCAACCTGATCGGCGGCGCGGTGACCGGGCGGGCGTTCCTGCCGGTGCTGATGGAGAGCCGCGGCTACTTCCTCCAGATCGCCTCGCTCGCGGCGATGACGCCGGCGCCGATGATGACCGCGTACTGCGCGTCCAAGTCGGGTGTGGAGGCGTTCGCGCACAGCCTGCGGGCCGAGGTCGCCCACCGGGGCGTGAAGGTCGGGGTCGGCTACCTGTCCTGGACGGACACGGACATGGTGCGGGGCGCCGACCAGGACGACGTGATGCGCGAACTGCGCCAACGGCTGCCCTGGCCGGCGAACCGCACGTACCCGCTGGGCCCCGCCGTCGACCGGATCGTCGCCGGTGTCGAGCGCCGCTCCCCGCACGTGTACGCGCAGTGGTGGCTGCGCGGGATGCAGCCCGTACGGGGTTACCTGCCCTCGCTGATAGGCGTCGTCGGCCAGCGGGAGGTCCGGAAGTTCGGATCGCGGCTGGAGAGTGTCGGCAAGGGCCTGGTGGGCGCCGGGGGCGCCGCCGACCAGGACGCGAGGGCGGCGGCTACGCAGCGTAAGTGATCGACATGCGGTGGATGCCCGGTCCTGCGACGCTGAACGAGGTCCTCACGGACCGCCCCCAAGCATCCACTAGGAGTGAACAGCATGGGTATCGCAGACCAGTTCAAGGACAAGGCGCAGCAGCTCGCCGACGAGGCCAGGAAGAGGGCCGAGGAAGGCCGGAACAAGGGCCGGGAGCAGATGGGCACCGAGGGCCGGGAGCGGACGCAGAACGTGTCCGAGCGGGCCTCGAAGACGTCGCAGCAGGGCCGTGACAAGGCCCGGGGCACCGCGGACGAGCTCCGCGAGCGTCGCGAGCGCTGACGGGCCTCTGCGACACTGCGCGTTGTCCGCGAGGGGCGCGCCCGGATCTCCGGGCGCGCCCCTTCCGCGTGGCGCGGACCCGGGGCCGGCGGCCTTGGTCCCGACGCTCCCGGTCCCGACGCCCCCGGCCCAGGCGGTCCCGCGGTTTCGGTGGCCCGGGGCCCCGGCGGTCCTGGCGGCCCGGGCGGTCTCGCCCCGGCCCCGCCCGGCCCCGGTCTCAGTCCTGGTCCGCGGCCGGGTGCACCAGGTCGCTCGGGTCGGTGTTCGCTCCGCACAGCACCACGGCGATCCGCTCGCCTCCGCGCGGCCGGTAGCCGCCCGGCGCGGTGAGTGCGGTCAGGGCGGTGGCGGCGGCGTGCTCCACGGCGACGCGGCGGTGGTCCCACAGCGTCCGGCGGGCGCGGACGATCTCGCCGTCCGGCACCAGGACGGAGTGGACGTCGTTCTCGTGGGCGGCGCCCAGGGCAAGGGCGGTGGCGCGTCGGGCGCCGAGGGAGTCGACGGCGACCGAGTCGACGGGGACGTCGACCGGGCCACCGGCGTCGAGGGCGGCGTTCAGCGCACGGCAGTTCTCCGGCTCGACGGCGACCGTGCGGATGCCGTGGTGCCGGGCGGCGGTGGCGACGCCGGCGAACAGCCCGCCGCCACCGACCGAGACCACCACGGTGTCCAGGCCGGGGATCCGGGCGTGGATCTCCTCCAGCAGGGTGCCGGCCCCGGCGGCGATCAGCGGATGGTCGTAGGCGTGCCCGGCGAGCGCGCCGGACGAGACGGCGAACTCCTCGCACGCCTCCAGGGCCTCGGCGTACTCCGCGCCGACGACCCGCACGTCCGCCCCGTAGCCGCGCAGCCCGGCGATCTTCACCGCCGGGGCGACGCTCGGCAGGAACACCGTGGCCCGTACGCCCTGCTGCTGGGCGGCCCAGGCGCAGGCCAGCCCGGCGTTGCCGCCGGAGGCGATGGTCACCCCCGCGTCCGGCAGGGTGCCCGCCTCGCGGTGGGCCTGGATGAAGTTCTGCGCGCCGCGCGCCTTGAACGAGCCGGTGTGCTGCATGAACTCCAGCGCGTACCAGAGCTCGTAGGGCTCCTCGGACGCCGCGCGGAGCGTGTCCTGCGCGCCGGGTGCGACCGTGACCGGGCGGATGTGTCCTGCGGTCCGGCCGGTGGCGGCCCTGATGTCGTCGTAGGTGAGGTTGTTGCCGAACAGGTCCGTGTTCCGGGCGCCCATGTCTTCCCACTCCCGCAGTCGTCTAATCGGCCAGCTTATGCAGTGGCCGGCTCCGATGCGGTGTGGGCCCGTCCCGACGCCGCCCGCGTCCCACCGTCCCACCGTCCCGCGACGCCCTCACCATGTGCGACGTTCTCGCAGGTCACAGCGTGGGACGTCCCCCGAGCGCGTCACTTCCCCGGCGGCCCTGGCAGTCCTTCCTCCCCGCCCCGCAAGGTGGTTGCGGAGCCGGCCGACGGGGCCGGTTCGACCTAGGGGAGGGAACAGAAATGCGAACCATGACGAGGGCATTCGTCGGCCTCACCACCGCCGTCGCGATCGCCGGCGGGGGCGTGGCGGCCGCGGGTACTGGTTTCGCGGCGACCGGTGGGACGACGAACGCGGCGGCGAGCGCCACGGCCGTCACCCCGCAGGCGATCGTCAACCTCGGCCTCAACGCCACGCAGGCCAAGAAGCTCCAGCGCGACCTGAAGGCCAACTGGGGCTACAAGGGTGCCATCGACGGGCAGCTCGGCCCGGACAGCTGGAAGGCGATGCAGCGCTTCCTGAAGCAGTGGGGGTACAACGACGGCATCGACGGGATCGTCGGCCCCAACACGGTGAAGGCGATCCAGCGCTGGCTGAAGGCCAACTGGGGCTACACGGGCGGGATCGACGGCGTCGCCGGTGCGGGCACCAAGGCCGCGCTGAAGCGGTACTGCAACTCCTGAGTCCGTCGTACGTGCCGGGGGCGGGCTGTGCGGTCCCCGGCGCGTACGGTCCGTTCGTACGGGGGATTCAGTCCGTGAAGCACTCGGGGCGGCTGCCCGGAACCTTCAGGCAGATCCTGGCGCCCGCGCCGCTGTCACCGGCGGCCATCGGTGTCGCCAGGTACTGTCCGGCGTCGCGGCCCCCTTCGGCCGTGACCCGCTGGGTGTGTCCGGTCGGCAGCGACAGTTCGACCCGGTCGCCCGGCAGCAGCCCGGTGGACCGCACCCACACGGTGTGGCAGAGCTGGGCATGGCGCAGCTCCAGACGCCGCCCGCCGGACGCGGTGTGGGTGGCGAGAGTGGTGATCATCCCGGCGCCGCCGCAGCCCATTGTTACGGGGCTTTGGCCCTCGCAACCGGCTGCCCGGCAGCCGGGGTTGCGCACGAGCGGTTCCGTGGCGGCGCGGGACCGCCCGTCCGGCCCTCCGTCGAGGAGGGCGGCGGCGGCCAGGCAGACCACCACCACCCCGGCCGCGGCGACCGCCCACCACCGCACGCCCGAGCGGGAAACGGGGGCGGGCCGGCCGGTGGCGGCCCGGTCCGGTTCCTCCGGTACGGGTGCGGGCACGGGCCGGGCCCGCCCGCTCCACTCGGCGTCCGCCAGCTCCCAGAGCGCCAGCAGCCGCCCGGCCGGCGTCCCGGTCAGCTCGCACAGCGCCTCGACCGCCTGGCGCGGCGCGGGCTTCTTGCCGTTGAGATAGCGCTCCCACGACGATTTGCTGTACGGGGTACGGGCCGCCAGCGCGGCCAGGCTCAGCCCGGACCGGTCCCTGATCTCCCGCAGCTGCTCGGCCAGTTGGCCGCTCACGGCGGAGACCGTCATCGGCGCAGCTCCCGCCAGGTGTCCGGGCCGATGATGCCGTCCACGACCAGGTGGCGTGCGCCCTGGAACTTCTTGGCCGCACCCTTGGTGCGCTCGTCGTACAGCCCGTCGAAGGCGCCGGGGCTGAAGCCCTTCTCGCGCAGCAGGCACTGGGCCTCCACCACGTCGAACCCGGTGCTGTTGATGTCGAGCAGCATCTCGTTGGTGTCGCTGTGCCCCGCCCGCAGCTCGCCGCCCTTGCGCCGTACGTCGCAGGCGTAGGTCCGACCGCGCAGATACCCGGTCCCGGCCGCCACGGCACCGGCCTTCTCCGCCGGGGCGCCGTCGTCCCACGCCCCCGCGACCAGCAGCCCGCCCCCGAAGGAAACGGCGACGGCCAGCGCCACCGCCCCCAGCGTCCACTTCAGCGGCACGGTGCGCCCCGCCCGGGGCGGCTCCTGTCCCTGCTCCTGTTCCTCCTGCTGCTGCTCGTCCTGTTCCTGGTCGTCCCGGTCCTGCTCCCGCGTCGGCTGGTCGGGCCGTCCGGCGGCTTCCTCGGTGCGGGCCCGCTCGGCGACCTCGTACAGCACGACGAGCCGGGTGGGCTCCGTACCGCAGACCTGCGCCAGTTCCTCGACCGCCTTGCGCGGCACGGGCTTCTTCCCGTTCAGATACCGTTCCCACGAGGAACGGCTGTAGCTGGTCCGGGTCGAGAGCGCGGCCAGGCTCAGGCCGCTGTGGTCCTTCAACCTGCGTAAGTGCACGAGAAGTTGACGTTCGCTGCTGGGCAGCTCCGCCGGTAACTCATTCCATCGCGGCATGCGGATTCCCCCCGGTTCTTCCTGCCGTTGCCTTAAATAGTGGGGTATCCGGGCTCCACGCGCGAGGAGTTGACGCCCTCGGGCGACGCCGTCCCCGTGGCCGGGATTCGGGTGGAACCGGTGTCGATCACGGAAGTGCACTTGTCCGCGCGGCCGTGGAGCCGGTAGGAACCATGCGTGACCGATCAAGGGAAATTCGCGCGCGCTGTCATAGCCCTCTCGTCCGTCGTCGTCGCCGGGTGTGCCCTCACCGTGACGATCAAGGTGATGAACACCGATACCGAGGCGCTCTACCCGCCGCGGCTGCTGGACCAGGAAGCGGTGGAACTGCAGGTCGCCCGGGCCGCGCGAGGGCCGAAGAACCCGTCCAGGGACGGGGTGAAGTGCCCGACGGCCATGGAGGCCAAGAAGGGCAACAAGTTCGACTGCGACGTCCTGGTCGGTTACAACGACAAGACGGTCACGGTCGAGGTCCTCGACGATCAGGGCGATCTCAGTACGACCGCCTCCTGACGTTGACGGCCAGAGCCCTGCCCACTGCCACGGGGCTCAGGAACCGCAGCGGACCGATCAGCCGGGCCGCGAACATGTACATGTGCCGCGCCATCGATGCGTCGCGCGCCGCCGCCGCGAACATCAGCCGCTCCATGGCCTTGAACGGACGGGACCTGGCGTAGTCGACGGCCAGTTGCTGGTGACCGGTCAGCCGTCGCCGGTGCGTGCGCGCGTACGCCGTGAGGGCATCGTCGAGGTCTCCCCGCAGCCCGGTCGCGGCCGGGGCGACCGCCTCGGCCAGCCATTGCGCGGTCTGTAGGGCCCACCCGCATCCCACTCCCCACAGCGGGTCGCTGGTCAGGGCGGCGTCGCCGATGAGCGCGACGCCCGGCGCGGTCGGCCTGCGGGTGTGGAGCGGGTAGTCGATCGTGCCGATGAACTTCGATACGCGCTCGGCGGAGTCGATGGGCGGTGCCTCGGGCAGGGCGCGGACGAATTCGAGGAAGCTGCCCTCCAGGTCTTCCCGGAAGGCGGGCAGCCGCTTCTTGTCCGGGAGCACCGCGAGGACCGTCACCCCGTCGTCGTTCGGGAACGCGTACGCCATGTCGGGTTCGAGGAACCAGGCCTGACCGACCCCGTCGACCAGCGGCAGGTCGCGGAAGTGCGCAAGATAGCCGAACCGCCCGTTCTCGTAACTCTTGGTGGGCACCTCGGCGAACTTCGCCACGGCGGAGTCCTTGCCATCGGCGCCGACCACCAGCCGGGCCCGGATCTCGCGCTCGCCCTGCGGCGTCGACGCCCGCACGCCCACGGTTCGCCCGGCTTCCCGGATCAGCCCGGCCACGCGGTGGCCGAGCAGCAGATCGACGCCGGGGGTCTCGGCGGCAAGGGACCTGATCAGCGGATCGAGGGTGCTGCGCCGCACGTTGTACCCGTGCGGCAGCTCGGGACCCTCCGGTGCGGCCTTCGGCTCGATCCATCCCCAACGGGTGTGCCAGCGGGCGTCGTTACGGACCGCCCCCGCCTCCTCAAGAGTGGGTACGAGGCCGAGCTCGTCCAGCACCGGGTAGGCGTTGGCGGTGATGGAGTGGGTGCAGAGCACCTTGTACGCCTCGGGGTCCGAGCGGCGCTCCAGCAGTGCGACGCGGACGCCGCGTCGAGCGAGCAGGGTCGCGGCGGCGCTGCCGGCGAGGCCCGATCCGCTGATGACGACGTCGTAGTCGGGTCCGGCGCTCTCAAGGATTGTCATGCGCCGATCATTCCGTAATTCCGGCTGGTTACCCGGCTTTTGGTCCGGGGAGTGCGTCAAGCCACCTTGACGGCCTCGACGAACGGCGTCCAGGCGGACGCGGGGATGAGGAGCACGGGTCCTTCGGGGCGCTTGGAGTCGCGGACGGGGGCGAGGTCAGGGTGTCCGTCTGCGACTTCGAGGCAGTTGCCGCCGGAGACGTGACTGCTCCTGTACCCGATCGCAGTATTCAAGTCCGGTGACGTGAATGCCATTTCGGTATTCCTCTGCCGCTTTCTCGATCATGGCGAGGGAATTCTCCGGCGGTAAGGCGGTGGCCATCAGAAGGTCGTACGACCTCCGATACTGCTTCACGAGGCTTGGATCGTCGACCGCGACTCCGTGGTACTGGCCCTCCGTGTAGGCGAGCGGGGGAGCATCCGGAAAGTTCAGAACCAAGGCGTTGCCATGCATGAGGGGGTGCGTTCCCGCGTTCCACGGAATGATCTGTGTAAAGATCCTGCCGCGCCTGGTGAGTTCGGCGATGTGGTCGAGCTGCTCGGCCATCTGCTGCGACGGCAGGATCGGCAGGCGCAGCAGCGACTCGCTCAGGATGTTCCAGTACCGCGGGGTCCGGTGACTCTGCTCGAAGAGCTCCGCTCGCTCCAGCCGCGCGTTGACCTTCTCTTCGATCTCCTCCCGAAGCTCCGGAAGTCGCTCGGCGCAGATCAGGGCCTCCGCGTACGCCCTCGTCTGGAGCAGGCCAGGAAAGACGCTCGGCGACCACTGCTCGATGGTCTCTGCGTGCTTCTCCGCGACCAGCACGCGTTCGAAGTACTCCGCGTGCCCCTTGCGCCGGGCCCTTCGCACGTCCTCGCACCGCCGACCGAAGAACCCGTCCGTGCTCAGCACCCGGTCCACGTGCTGGGCCAGATCCTCTGGCATCCGGCGGTGGCCGTGCTCGATCTCGCTCAGGTACGTGACGCCGTAGAAGCTGCCGTCCACCAGCTTCTTCAGGGTCAGGCCCGCTTCCTCCCGTTTGAAGCGGAGTTCCTTGCCGTAGAACTGCGGGACGCTCGCCGAGCCATCGATCTCCTTGCGTGTGGCCACTGTTGACCGCCTTTCGCGCTGTGCGTTGTGGAGTGGAAGCCCCTTTGACGGTAGAGGCTCATGCGGCAGCGTGTGAGTGGTTCATTACAGACGGCAATGAAGGGTGGACTTCCCGCATGGGCGACACGCACGATCTCACCGGCCACGACATCGGCCCGGACATCGACGAGCTCCGAGCCGCGCTCGCCGCGCACGGCATCACCCTTCCGTCACTCGGTGTCGATCCGCTGACCTTCGCCGCGCGGTCGACCCGGCCGCCGCTGGTCTCGCTCGGGAACTGCAATGTGGCGACCGCGCGCCGGATGGCCGAGGTGCTGCGTGCGGCGGCCGGGGGATGAGCCCGTTGCCGATCGCGGTGGACCTGCTCGCCGTGCCGAAGGCCGTACCGGAAGTGCGGCGCACCCTGCGGGAGCGGTGCGGGGGTGTGGACTCGCCCGATCTGCTGCTCTGCGTCAGCGAGTTGCTGACCAATGTGATCGTGCATCTCGGGGAGGGGACGCCGGTCACGCTCAGGGTCAGCGGTACGCGCACCGGCCGGGTCAGGGTCGAGCTGAGCGACCCCGAGCCGTGCGCCTGGCCGGCGCTGCGCAGCGCTGCCGGTGGTGACGAGTCGGGGCGGGGGCTGGTGCTCGTGGACCCGTTGGCGCTGGGGTGGGG